>CAZHIZ010000086.1:3510-13969 GCA_964532875.1 uncultured Caldithrix sp.
TGGTTGTTTGTAATTGTAATCGGTCGTTAAAAAAAGAAAATGTTTGATTTTGCTTAGGGAATAAGGCATACCAGCGGAAAGTCGTATCGAACAGACAGCTTTGAAAGTCGTTTATTTTTATTTGAACCACGGCCTTTTGCTTTCGAGGCGCCGGAAGCACCCATTCCAAATGCCTGTTCACGATATCGGTCAAAACGGTTTGCGGCCGGCCGTTTACTTTGAGATCGATTTTCAGATCGGCACAGCATGAAAAGGGATCGGCAACGGCAATCATGCGTTTTCCCGCATTGAGCCATTTTAAAAGGGGAAGTGTGCAGGAATCGCTTAGCGAGATGAAACACGTTTGGGGCCGCTCTTCAGCGCGGTGCAATTTCATCCGTAAACGCGTACAATTGGAATCCTTAAGATCGGCCTTGATAAAATAGGTGTGCAAACCATGAGAGGAAAAACGATTGTCCAGAATCTCGTAATATTGCAGCGCTTCCCAGTGCCTGCCATCAGGCGAAGCATCAAAAGAAAAAGACGCAACATCGGAGGGCAAAACAAACTTTAAAAATACGAAACGGCCGAGCTTTTTAACCCAATTAACCCTGGGACTAAAATCCGCTTCCTTTTGCACGCGGCCTTCCACAATGCTCTTATTGCCGAAAAAATCGCTCACCACCAAACGGAACCGATGACTGCGGTGCGCCATGCGCAAAAATCCATTGCCGGGCGAACGGTAATAAAAAGGAAGCGTGTTAAACGGTTCGACAAACAGCTTACGAAATCGCTTGTGCAATAATACTTTAAAAGGATAGTAAATTTCCACATCGGCCAAATGGGTTTTAGCGAAATCCAACGTATCGTACGAAACGTTGAAAATCTCCTTCCCGTCCCAGTAAAGACGGGTCTGGTAAAAGGTGAATTTATTGTAAACGCCGTTGGCCAAATCGTAACTGCGCAGGGCCAACCCGATGACACCGCGGGCACTTAAGGAATCGGTTAGGCGGTAGTGATGCGGCGCCGTTTTAATCAGGCGAATGATCTGCGGCAGGTGTGATCCGTTTACCGTACTATTTGCCGTTAAGGGTAAAACCAACAATTCCTGTAAAATAGGCGCAATGGTGTCCTTGATGATATTATGATAGAAAACCAAAGGATTTAAAGGGTGCTGGTGTGCATCGCGAATTTCAAAATGCAAATGCGGCACACCGATGCCCGTTTGCCCCGTGTAGGCCAGAAGTTCTCCCCGTTTAACGGGCCAATGTTCCGGTTGCCAGGTAACGGAGTAACGCTTTTCTTTTAGTTGGCGGGCATGCAGGGCTTTTTCGATGGACGGAATAAATTTTTTTAAGTGGGCATAAACGGCAAAGCGTCCGTCATTGAGTTTCAGATACAATACTTTTCCATAGCCGAAAGGAGAAATGCGAATTTTGAAAATACGGCCGTCGGCCACGGCAAAAACGGGGTATCCCTCTCTGTTCCATGTTTTAATATCGATGGCGGAATGGTAGTGAGCCGGGCGGTATTCACAAAAGCTGGAAGAGAGATGCTTGCTGGCCGAAGTGGGCCAAAGATAGTTTTGTGCCTGAACCTGCGAAAGAACGCTAAAAAAAATCCATATTGCACTTAAAAATAACAAAAACCTGTTTTTCGATGACGATTTCAGATTTACCCTGTTCATTCTTTGCTTGCCATTCTTTGTCTTACAATGCTTTTACCGTAGCCCGCACGTCCACGGCAAAAGCGCCCTGAGGCGTGACGATTAACGGATTTAAGTCCATTTCCAAAATCTCTTCATGTTGCGCCAGCAAACGGCTGAAGTTGGCAATCAATTCGCCCAGAAAATCGCGATCTACCGCGGGAAGTCCGCGGAAACCGTTGAGCAGGGTTTGCGTTTTTAAATCGTCGATCATTTGCCGTGCTTCAAAGGCCGAAAGCGGAGCAATACGAAAAGCCACATCCTTTAAAGCCTCGACAAAAATTCCTCCGATTCCGAACATGACGATGGGGCCGAAATGTTCGTCCCGCTTGCCGCCCAACACCAGCTCCAGACCCGCCGGGAGTTGCCGTTGCAACAGGAAGACAGGGTCAACCCCCTGAGGAAGCAATTTTTCGGCTTTCTCTTGCATTTGCTTAAGAGACGTGAGCAACACCTCTTCGGAAGAAATATTCAAACGTACCAAGCCATGCTCGGTTTTATGCACAATTTGTTCATTGGCGATTTTCAGCACAAATTTACCTTCGTGTTTCTGCAGGAAACGCAGCAGATCATCGGCCCGGGCACTTATTACGTATTCCGCGACGGGAATGTCGTATTCGCTCAACAAAGCCAATATTTGCCCCAAAGTTGCCTGTCCGCCTGCTCCCTCGGCCGGGTGTAGGCGCTGCGAGGCAGGAGGCAGCTCCCGCCGCTCACCCCTGCTCTCTTCCAATTGCCGGCGTATTTCCCCATAATCTACCATAGTGCCCAGGGCTTTGGCGGCCGATTCCGGATAGGAAAACAAAGGCAACTTCAAGCGCTTAAAAATTTCAACACCGGCCGTTTCGTCGCGCCGGGCCATTAAAACGACCAAGACGGTTTTGTCGCTGTTTTTTAGAACAGATTCCAGATGTTCGGCGATCAGGGCCGGTGTGGTATCCACCGGGGGTTTAACGATAATTAAGAGCACGGCGTCCACATTAGGATCTTGCAAAACAACCTGTAGCGTCTCGCGATAGGTTTCGTGAGTGGCGCTGGCAATCATATCCACCGGATTGCGATAGGCGGCTTCTTCCGGCAGCAAGCCGCGTAAGCGCTCGATGGTTGAGGGATCGAACGTGGCCAGTTTTAGCCCCTGTTGCTCCAGAGCATCACTGGCTAAAATCCCCGGCCCACCGGCATTGGTGACCACGGCAATTTTTTTACCTTTGGGCAACGGTTGGGCGGCCAGAGCACGTGCGGCATCAAACATTTCTTCTACGGAATCCATGCGCAAAATGCCGCATTGTTTTAAATACCCGTCCATAATGTATTCCGGATTGGCCAGAGCCCCCGTGTGCGAGGAGGCCGCTTTTTTACCGCTCTCTGTTCGTCCGGCTTTAACGGCCAGAACAGGCTTGCGAACAGCTAAGGCTTGTGCCGCTTTTAAAAAAGCCTGCGGATGGTCGATGCTTTCCAGATAAAGCGTAACCGGAAAGGTATTGGCATCGTCTTTTAAAAATTCAAGCACGTGATGATCGGAAACAACTGCCTTATTGCCCATGCTGGCAAAAACGGAAAATCCCAAATCGCTGTCGGCGGTTAATTCCATGATGGCCACGGCCAGAGCGCCGCTCTGGGAGACATAAGCCACATGCCCGCGGTTGGGCACGATGGGCGAGAAGGTTCCGTTAAATGAAATCTCCGGATCCGTGTTAAAAATGCCCATGCAGTTGGGGCCGATCAATTGCACGTTGTAACGTCGGGCAATTTCCACCAAACGTTTTTCCCTTTCAATGCCCTCGCCCCCGATCTCTTTAAATCCGGCGCTAATTACAATAACATTTAAAATGCCGTTACGGCCCAGGTCTTCCAAGGTCGGAAGTACAAATTTGTAGGGCAGCAAGATAACGGCCAGGTCCGGCTTTTGCGGTAGCGAGGCCAGATCGGGGTAACAGGTAATGCCCGAAATTTCCTGTGCCTTGGGGTTAATGATGTAAATGGTACCGCGATAATGCATTTGCAGGATGGCATCCAAATATTTTTTACCGAGCGATCCTTCTTTACGGGACACACCGATAAGGGCCACGGAAGAAGGTCTGAAAATTTTACTTAAATCCGGCATGGAAATCTCCTTTTCCACAATAAAAACCGTGCATTAAGTGGACATGTTGTTTTCACGTAACCTTGCTACAGGTTAAGATTGGAATATACGGCTTTTGAGAAAGTAGAAAAAGAGCTTTGTAAAAAAACAGGAAGGTAACTTTCAAACTTCGGCAAACGTTTGTTTAATTTCTTCACCCAATTGAACTAAATTGATGGGCTTACGCAAAATGCGTTTAACGCCCAAGCTTCGGATGTATTCCATGGAATATTTTTCCAGATATGCACTGATAATGATAACCGGCAAATCGGGATTTTTTTCGGCCGCATGTTGTGCAAACTCCAGCCCGTTCATGCGGGGCATTTCAATATCCACAATGGCTAAATCCGGGGATTCGGTTTCCAGAACCTGTAATGCGGAAACCCCGTTATCGGCTTCTATTATTCGATAACCTTGCATGGCTAAAAAATCATGTAATACTTCACGAACTCCTGCCACATCGTCCACAATGAGAACCGTTTTCATGTAAATATCGTCTTTGATCAAACTTTCAGTAGCTTGTTGATTTTTCAAATCTTACTCTCCAAATTCCATCATTTAACTCGGCGTACATCAGGCTGAGGGTATGCCGATTTTAGCCCTGAATTTACATCAGCCTCTGCCAATTCTTAGGGAAAAATTGAATTAATGATGGAATATAATATCGCCTAAAACAGAAAAAATATTAGCAAATTTTCTCAAAACTTGTATATTTGCACTGAATTTGTGCTTTACCGTACATTGCATTTAAACGTTAAACATTTTGGATCGGAATTTGCATGTTAGCCGACCTTAAAATCGGACACTTCACGGATGCGCTGAACGGCACAGGATGCACGGTTATTGTGCCCCCGCCCGGAAATGTCGCTTCCGGATGCGCTTTTGGAGCGGCTCCCGGCACGCGTGAACTGGCTTTACTGCAACCCGACAAAAAAATTCAGGAAATCCACGCTCTGGTGCTAACCGGCGGCAGCGCCTTTGGTCTGGCTTGTGCTCAAGGCGTGATGGAAGAGTTGGCCCGCACGGGTCACGGTTTTAAAACCGATTACGGTGTTGTACCCATTGTGCCGGCGGCCGTGGTATTCGATAAAAATTTGGGCAGCCCTTCGGCCTTCCCCGGGGCCCGGGCAGGAAAGCAGGCTTTACTTTCCGCCGAAAATAATTTCGAACAAACGGGCAATATCGGGGCCGGAACGGGCGTGAGCGTGGGTAAATGGGCCGGCCTTTCTTCGGCCATGAAAAGCGGTCTTGGAGTGGCCCATATCACAGAAGGGCCCATTGAATTTCTGGCTGTTTCCGTTGTAAATGCCGTAGGCGATGTGGTTGATTATGACGGACAAATTTTGGCCGGTGCGCTGGGGCCCGATGGTGCCTTTTTAGCCGGAAAAGATGCCAAAAGACGCTGGCAAAACCCACAAGTCGGTCTCAGTCAAAATACGGTTTTAAGCGCCGTCTTTACTAACATCCAACTAAGCAAGGTACAAGCGCATTTTCTGGCCAAACGCGTCCACTTGGCCATGGCCCGGCGCATCATCCCTTCGCACACCAGTTTTGACGGCGATGTCTCGTTCGTCGTCAGTTTGCCCGAGGTCGAATCCCCCATTGACTTGGCTGCGGCCATTCTAAGCCAGGTTGTGGAACAATCGATTATTAATGCCGTAACTTCCTGTGACGGGATGTTCGGATTAAAAGGATTTAAAGATTTGCGGGGTAATCATGATCGCTGAGATGCAACATGCTTTGGCCATGGTTAATTTCAGAATCTTTCTTTTTAGTATTTTACTTTTTTTTGTGGGCTATACTTTGGCGCCGTTTGTTTATTACCGTCAAATAAAATTTTTACTGGCTTATCCCCTGTGGGTGGCGCGTAAACTGGACAAGATTGCCACTAAAAATTGGCCGCCGCTTATTTTATTTACTTTCATCTTTTGCATCAATGTTTTTTCATTATTCGTAGATTTGATTTCCGGTTTTGTCCCGGCTTTACCGTTCATCTTTGCCGTTTGGACGGGTTTGAATATCGGGGTGATTACCTACCATACGCTGGAGGGAAAATTTTACTATGTCTCGCTTTTAAACCCGGTAGCTATTTTTGAATTACCGGCTGCCTTTGTGGCCTTTAGCCTGGCCATCGAATTCAATTGCCAAAAGCTCAATTGCACGGTTTTCAATCAAACCATTTCTTCGTTTCACCCTTATTTAAAAAGCTTTATCTTTATTGTCATTCCTTTATTGGTACTGGCCGGAATCATCGAAACCTTTGCCATCCGTCTGGCACACAAAATAGAAAAGGAACAAGAAGAAGAAACAAACCGCAAAGACCGGAACAACGAAGACCAGAATTCCTGATTTTACCATAAGGCATCTTTAAATTTCAATGCCGTATCGCGCCAGTTCTTCCTTTAACTGACGGGCATCGTGAAAAACAATGCCCGCCATGCCCACGGCTTCGGCGCCCTGAACGTTTACCACACGATCGTCGATAAACAAACACTGTTGAGGTGGATGCCCCACGTTTTCTGCCGCTTTTACGTAACACACAGGAGCCGGTTTCAACGCACCGATCTCATACGACAATGTGGGACGTTCAATACTTTGCAAAAAGGGAAAATGCTGCACACAGTAATGCCAGTGCAACGGGTCCGTATCGGAAAGAAGGCCAACAGGGTAACGCGACTCCACTTGCCGGAACAATGCTTCCATTCCTTCGATAGGGGCGAAAACAGAACACCACTTTTCTTTAAATGTTTCGAAATCCATTTGTAAATGATGCTCCCGACAATAAGCCCGATAAAACGCTTCCGTGGAAATGCGCCCCATATTGTAATCTCGAAACAGGGGATTGCTAAAGGCGGCCGTCAGGATTTTTTCCATATCCCCGTCATCGGCCTTTACGCCGAAAAAGGCTAAACTTTCGCGATTAAAGCGCACATCGACGAGTACACGACCCAAGTCAAAAATTACGGCCCGAATTTGTTTCATGCCGTCTCCATTTTTTCTTTTGTCATCTGAACACCCATCCCAGATAGCATTATCTTACCAAATCACCGGCATCTTATTCGGCAGAGCCGTTTACTTAAAGCGCCGTTCGGTTTCAGTCAAACGAAATCACCTGTAAAAATTAATTTTTTGGAATGGCCCTTTTACACTATCTTTTAAAATACAACTTTACCTGCACAAAACTGCCGGCCTGCTGTTGTATTTCGTAACGCCCGTTGTAATTTTGCAATACTTCGCCCACTGAGTCCGGAATTGCGGGCATTTCCGTCTTTTGAGTGTAAACCAACAGAGACAACAAATAATGATCGGTCATTAAATCCAGCCCGACCTGAATCGGGTGATCGGTGAGTTGCCTTAGATAATTGAAGAAATAATTAAGAACCTTAACCAACGGTTTGACATCTTCGGCTTGCAGCAGGCACCCTTCGTCCAATATTAAATTGGCCTGCAATTCTTTTTGGTCCACAATAAATTTAATTAAACTCTTCAAATCGATGCGTTGCACTTCGGGCATATTGCCTCCCCAATTAAATCCATTTTGATTAAACGCTCGGAACAAAGCGCTTAAAGCTTTAATCTATTCTTCTTGTTCGCTGCCTTTTTGAAATTCTTTATTGGCCGGTAGCAATATGTCGAAGGTCGTGCCCTCCTCAGCTGCGGAGGTTACACGCAATTCGCCCGAAAGCAATTGTGCCATGCGCTGAGCCAGACCGATATTAAACATGGTCTCGTCCAACAAGTCGATTCCCCGGGCCAGAAAGTCCGTTTCCTCTTCCTGTGCCAATTCGGGTCGCCCTTTTCCGTTGTCCTTTAAACGAATGAGAACATGCCCGTCTTCTTCCGCACTGCTGATGATCCGTAGAATCGGCGTATGTTCTTTTGATTTTTGCCGGACTACAAACTTAATCAATAAACTAAGAATCTCCTTTAACATTTCCGGATCGGCCAATACATAGGGGACTTCCAAATAGACATGGGTACGCACATCCTTTAACAGCCCGGCCTCTTCTTCCAAAAGCGATTGGATGAGCTGCGCCAACGGGACTTCTTCCTTTTGTGCGGGAACAGAGAAGAGCGAAAGATAACGCTGACTGAAATCGGTCATCCGTTTAAGTTCTTTAAATTTGCGTATCTGGACCTTGCCAAAAGGGAACATTAACCCTGCTTTTTCAGCCTCTTCCGCCTTTTCCTGCAGATTATCCAGTTGAGCGATATATTGATTAATTTTGGGTAGAAGAGTCGTAAGCAGGTACAGATCATTTTTTAAACGATCGATTTGCTGTTCTTGCTCGCGGTTTGTTTCTTTTAAACGACGAATGGTCTGCCGGGCCCGATAGATTTCCGAAATATCCTCAATATGCATTAAAACCGAATCGGGAGCCACATAGGCCAATTTTATGGAGAAATAATGCGGGCTTTTTTCCTGCGATGCAGAGGTTGATTGCACCTGCGTTTCGATGGAAATTTCATTTTCGTAACATTCCTGTAATAAATCTGTTAACTCGGGTATGCTTTTGTAAATCTCGCTGGCTTTGTAACCCAAAAGTCCGCCAATTTTACCGTATGTCATGGCCAAAGCCATATCGTTGTAATCTCTCAAGATAAAATCGTCACCGCTTTTTTGCCAGGTGTACGTAGGTACCGGAATGCTTTCGTACTGAGCGCGAAGTCTGCGTTCATTTTGCTTAAGTTCGGCGATTTGTTCGCGCGTTTCATGCTCCAAATTCATAATCTTATCTTGCAGATGTTCCCTGATGCGTGCCTGATGCAGCGCAAAGGTGAGAACATGCCCGATATGAATAAGAAATTTTTCCTCTTCGGCATCAAGCTGTAAGCGGGATTTGGAATACAAACTTAATGAACCGATCGGCGTAGCATCATCCATTAACGGAACCAATACGGCCGTTTTCATGTCGTGTTTTTTTATGAGAAGTGAAGCCAATTTAACATTATCGTTGTAGACACTTAAATCGTCGATAAAAATCACCCGGCCCTGTTTTACTTCCGAAAGGTGCACGAGTTTTTCTAAAGGGATGTAATTTTCGGCATGATAAAAAAGGGCCTGTTCGAACTTAGCCGCCACAATTTCAGCCCGTTCGTGTTCAAAGTCGTAAAGCAGAATAAGACCACCGTCGGCCTGCGTAAATGTCTCCAAATGATCCAAAACCCGATTGGCTATTTGCTCCGGCGTGTGTGCTTTGTGCAAATCGCGTTGAATACGCATTAATGTTTTTAGCTGATTCTCTTTTAATTCCAATTTGTTGCGCAAATCGGTGTAATGCGTAACATCAAATCCGATGGCCCAGGTGTGCCATTGGGGCAGGGACAAAAAATCGGAGATATTGGTCCAACTGATCACTTTCGTCGTCCCGTCCTTGGCGCGCAAACGCATTTCCCAGTGCCGAAACGAGTTACCTGTTTTTGCCCAACGCGTTAAAAGTTGATTACGATACGCCGCATCGGGATAAAGGAGTTCCATCCAATCGGGATTTCCGATCATTTCTTTTTGCGTGTAGCCCGTAATTTTTTCACATGTTTTATTCCAGAAGACAATTTGGCCGTCCGCATTTAAGGCATCAACACAAAACGGCAGGTTGGCCAAGAATTTTTTAAGAAGATCATCGGGTTGCTCGGTTTTTTGCTTTTTCATAGGCCTAACTCAACATTCTTGTTGTTTGCTGTTTTGAACCTTTCTCCTGAAAACGGCACCCTGCATTACGCAGACAATACCTTATTGTGAAGTTAATGGAATATGCGTACCGATTCAAAAATTTCCTGCGCAAAAAGGATTTCACTTTTATGGCATTATTTATTTATTTTTACTTTTACATTTAAAACGAGGGTTTTATGGAGTATGATGTGATTATTGTCGGCGCCGGGCCTGCCGGAAGCAGCGCCGCCCAATTATTGGCCGAAGAGGGCTTTGCTGTTCTACTGCTGGATCGTACTTCTTTTCCGCGGGAAAAAATTTGCGGAGACGGCTTAACGCCCGGTACGGTAAAATTACTTAAAGAGCTGAACGTACTACCTCTGCTGCCCAGGCAAAAACGTTATTCCGTTTCCGCCATTCGTTTTGCCACACCACGTTTACAAATTTTGGACGTTCCCTTTGATTCCAAACACGAAGGTTCCGAATTCCTGGTAATCCCGCGTAAAGAACTTGATTACGCATTATGGCAAAAAGCACGGACAAGCGGGGCTCAATTTGAAGTCGGAACCGTAAAAGATCTTTTATTTGAAGAAAATCGCGTGGTTGGTTGTCTGGTCGATTTCAACGGAACATGGCAGAAACGCTACGCTAAAATCGTCATCGGAGCGGACGGAGCCGCCTCTATTGTTGCCCGCATATTGAATCCGCAAAAAGTACATCCAAAGCACCGTTTTTTGGCTATCCGGGCATACGTAAAAGGATTTAAAACCTTGCCTAATTTGGTGGAGTTTTATTGGACTAATGAATTAAAACCCGGCTATTTTTGGATTTTTCCTCTTGGTGAATCTACAGCCAACATCGGATTGGGCTTGCCGGCCGATTTGTATTTGAAAAGTAATTTCAATTTAAAAAAACTGTTTTTTGACTATTTAGAACGGCCGATGTTTGCGCAACGCAAAACCAATACGTTTGAAGTTCATTCCTTACGCACCTGGCCCATCCC
>CAZHIZ010000087.1:0-13901 GCA_964532875.1 uncultured Caldithrix sp.
ATTCAACGATTCAACCATTTTTCATTCAATCCCATCCCAGCCGCAACCAACGCCCATTAACCATTAACGAATAACGATTAACGATTCCGCCCCCATTAAACCATTCAACGATTCAACCAATTACCCCCTTAACCATTCCCCCGTTCTCCTAACCTCAATTTTACTTTTGTCTTATTTCCTTTTTCCATTATATTAGCAAGCCGTATCAAGGTAAGGGTCGCTGAAAGTAATTCCAGGGCCGTGCGTAAGTTTTAATATGTTAAAAAGGCAAACGCATGCATTTCAAAACACTGAAAGAAGCAATCGGACACCTTCAAAAAAAAGAATCACACACCAATCAGGATAAAAAGTTAGGCACTTTCGGGGGAGTATTTACACCCGATGTGCTGACCATCCTTGGCGTGATAATGTACCTGCGTCTCGGATGGGTTGTGGGAAATGCCGGTTTTCTCGGGGCGGTTCTTATTATTCTTCTGGCAAAGGCGATTACTCTTTGTACAGCTCTTTCCATGTCCTCCATTACAACCAATATTAAAATCGGAGCCGGTGGGGCCTATTCCATTATTGCCAAATCATTAGGTTTGGAAGCCGGTGGCAGTATCGGCATCCCCTTTTATATTTCGCAAACGTTGTCCGCCGCTTTGTACATTGTGGGTTTTACGGAAGGCTGGGTGCGGATTTTCCCGGGCCATAATCCATTTTTGGTAGGCACTTTAACCTGGCTGGTCCTATTGATTATTGCTTCGGTCAGCGCTCAATTTGCTATCCGTATTCAATACATCATCATGGCCATTATCGGTTTGTCATTGTTTTCGTTTTTTTTAACACCGAATCCCCCGGTGGAATCTCTGCCGCTGATCGGTCAATTTCAGGATGGTGACTTTTGGTATGTATTTGCCATTTTTTTTCCGGCGGCTACGGGAATCATGGCCGGTGCCAATTTATCCGGCGATTTAAAAAATCCCCGCAAAGCCATTCCGTTGGGAACCATTTCGGCTATTTTAGTTACCATGATTATTTACATGGCCCTGGCCTACATGACGGCCAAATACATTCCGGTACAGGAACTGCGCAGCAACGAAATGGTCATGGTCGATCATGCCCGTTGGAAATATCTGGTTTTGTTAGGCATTTTGGCGGCCACCTTTTCATCGGCTCTGGGCAGTATGTTAGGCGCACCGCGTATTTTACAAGCTCTGGCCGAACACAAAACCGTACCCTTTGCCCGCTTTTTTGCCCGTAAAACCACGGGCAACGAGCCATTAAATGCCATGATCTTCACGGCGTTGATCATAGAAGTTTCTCTTTTATTGGGTAATTTAAATGCCCTGGCCGCATTAATTACCATGTTCTTTTTAATTACCTACGGCATGATTAATCTGGTGGTTTTCATTCAACAAAAAATGCGTATCATCAGCTTTCGCCCCACGTTTAAGGTGCCGGCATTTGTACCCTTTATCGGCGCTGTGGGTAGCGCCTTTGTCATGTTTCTTATTAATCCCGTTTTTAGCGTTATTGCCATCGTAGTCATTATTGTACTGTATATTTGGCTGGGCAAACGGGGCTTAAAGCCGGAATGGGGCGATATTCGCGGTGGGATGTTTTTAATTCTGGCCGAGCGTGCCGCGCGAATTGCCGCACGTTTCCCCAGACACCAGATTTCATGGAAGCCGGATTTACTGATTCCCATTGATCGGCCTAAAATTTGGTCCGGCTCTTTGCTGTTCATCAAAAATATCGTGCATCCATCGGGAAGTATCTTCGCCTTCACCGTTACTTCCGATAATGCCCGTAAAACGGAAGATGAACTGCAACAATTATTAAAACCCTTTGAAAAAGAACACTTATTGGTTAATGCCACGGTTATCGAAGATCGGGATTTTTTACACGGGGCTCTGGTTGTCATCCAGACCTTAAGAGCCTGTTCCATGCGTCCCAATGCCTTGTTCCTTACTCTGGGTCAAAATGCCGACCGCGATCCCATGATCGCAAAATTGGCCGAGTATGCATCTTCCCATGATTTGGGATTGATTGTTTTGCGCCAGCATCCGCGTATTGCTTTCGGCATGCAAAAGGACATCAATCTTTGGTTGCGTGATAAGAGCCCCAACTGGCATTTAGCCGTGCTTATTGCCTTGCAACTGCAATTGAACTGGGGCGGTAAGTTAAATTTAATTACGGCTACAACCGACCCCCATCAGAAACGCAAGTTGTACCGCTTTTTGGAATATTTAAGCGATCAGGCCCGCTTACCCTCTTTGACGGAATTTCACGTTTTGCTGGGTACGTTTGAAGAAACGGTGCAAAAAGCACCTTCGGCGGATGTGAATATTTTCGGATTGGGGGAGACATTGCCTTTCGATTTTATGCGCCAGGCACCGGAATTAACCCAGTCGTCCTGCTTGTTTATTCGGGATTCGGGATTTGAAAATGCTTTGGTTTAAAATGCCTATTTTCATAGCTTTTTGGGGCAGCAAAAATGGAAATTTAACGGGAAGCACGGATGCAACATAAAAAATACGTACCGTTTCTGGTCATTGTGGTTTTAACGCTTATTTGGAGTTCTACCTGGTTGGCTATTAAAATCGGACTTGAGTCGTTGCCGCCTTTTTTAGCCGCCGGTTGGCGTTTTTTACTTGCTTTTGCGACCCTATTTTTCTTTTCTTTGAAAATGAATCGTCCCATTCCTAAAGATTTACGCACCCATTTATTCTTTTTAGGGTTTAGTTTCATTAATTTTACAGCCGGTTACGGATTGGTTTACTGGGGGGAGCAATACATCAATTCCGGTTTGGCCTCGGTGCTTTTTACGGTCATGCCTTTTTACGTGGCCATTTTTTCCATTAAGCTACTACCTTCGGAAAATATTAACTGGAAAAAGATGGCGGGTATTTTGATCGGCTTTTTGGGGGTGGTAATTATTTTCAGCGATCAGTTGCAGTTGAGCGGAGCCAATGCCCTGTACGGAATGATTGCCGTCCTCATCAGTCCTGCCTTTTCGGCCTTGGGTACCATTGTGGGCAAAATTGCCAGGGCGCGTTTCCATCCCGTTACTTTGAACACGTTTCCCATGCTGTATGCTTCGTTAAGTTTGTTTGCCATTCATTTTGCGGTGGAACCAAATGCGGCCGTCAAATACGATGCAAAGGCCGGACTCTCTTTACTTTATTTGGGAGTATTGGGAACGGCATTGGCTTTTGTGCTCTATTTTTGGCTTCTCAAAACCACCTCGGCCGTATTGATGTCCCTAATTACCTTTGTTACGCCGCCGCTAGCATTGTTCTGGGGCTGGTTAGTAAAAGATGAACGCATTACGATTCAATTGATTCTGGGCATGATGGTCATCTTTGCAGGCATTTTTATCGTTAGCAAAGCTTCACAAAAAAAGGCGGGTTCAACGAACCCGCCCATTGCTTCGAAAAAAGGCATGTAAATTTTTTAATTATCCCCAGCTACCGCTACCGGTTTGATTGCCGTTTTCATCATAAGCCACCCATGTACCGCTACCACTGCCGGTCCAGTTGGCCTGAAAAATAAGCGTATTGTTTTGCCAAACTTTTAAAGAGCCCGATAAGTCCGAATTTTGCACTACTTCCAATTTCGTATTGCTGGCCGAATCGGTGTAAACAATCGTTTCCGTTCCCTTCTCGTCAATATTCCAGGTCCATTGCAGGGTATGGTTGCCTTCTTCATAATCATAATCATAGATAACCAACTTGCCGCTTTTACCGTCCAGAGCCTGCCAGGCTTCCATGTAAACGGAACCGTTAAAGGTATGTCCGTAACTGGTACCGGTAATAGTTAAGCGCCAGTGGTAATTGTTGTCTTCGATGGTAATGGTCAGTTTAAAGGCCAAAGAGTCCGAATGCCATGTGTACACCCAGGGCGGCCCGTCGAAAACATCCGTATTGCCCATAGGTTTGTGGACCCCGTTTCTGGGCATCAGACTGTTGGCAAATTGTTGAAACAAATTGATCATCTGAATGTAATTGCGTACCATCATCACCTGCGGGTCATGCGATTGCTGCATGGATTGCGGTAAGGTAACGGGTTCGGCCGATAGTTGCTCCGGCGGTTGTTCCTGATTTTCCGTCGGATTGCTTTTTTTATCCGAACAGGAAAAGGCCATTAAGGCTGCCAAAATAACCACGAATAAAATTTTTAAGGCTTTCATGAGACCTCCTTTATGTTGTATTTACATTTTGCCTTTATGCTCTAAATCCAAGATAAAAATACGACCTTAAAAATAAATTTCCTTGACTGGCATCACAGGAGAAAAAATGCTTTGTGCCTTTGTAATGGCTTAAATTTTTAAATGGCATCTGAAGTTCCCTCTTACTTCGGTCAAGTCGGGCTGAAGTAAATAGGGCACCATGAGACGCTCGCTCCTACTTAATATGTTTGTTATTTAAGGCAAACTGTTTTAAATTTTACAATTAAAAATCAAAATTATAGCTTATGAGTGATTTTTCCGGCGTATTATTAAAACGTGCGCAATTTTTTGCAAACACTTTTTGGCTTGCCTTAATCCTTAGCCTATTCGGTTTATTGCATGAAGCACAGGCTTCTTTTGAGCCGGGTAAATGGCCCTGTGCTTTTTTAGCCCGCGGTAGTTCGGGCATTGCCGTTTCGCATTTGCAAAACGGTTTTGTGGTGAATCCGGCTCTATTGACGGGTATGAGGAGTAACAGCCTCGGTGTATTCTATCGCAATTATTATGCGATAAGCGATTTAAACGATTTCAATCTGACCGTCCGATTTCGTCTTTTTAACGTTCCGCTCGGCTTTTCCTTCGGTCAATTCGGCGATAAACGCTATCGTGAACAAACAGCGGTCTGGGCGGCGGGCTGGCCGCTGGGTGATAAACTGTCTTTCGGGGCGGCCGTGCAGATTTTTCTGCTAAATATCAAACGGTACGGACGTTCCGTTGCCGTGGGCAGTTTGGTTGCCCTGCGTTACAAAATTTCCGCAAAATGGCGCGTGGCTGCCGTGGCCGGTAATTTGAATGAGCCTCGATTAAACGGAAGAACTGGCGATATTCCCGTTTATTTTAGCACAGGGTTGGAATTTAAACCGCACAAACGGTTTTCGCTTTCATGGGATATCTTCAAAGACGAACGTTTCCCATTCGATTTCAGGTACGGATTAGGTTATCTTCTCTTCCCTTCCATTGAAGTTCTGGTCGGGTTTCGCCAGCAGGTGCATACGTTTACGGCGGGCATTCAAATCCGCAAAACGATGATCCGTTTCGCTTATGCATTGGAAGTGCATCCCGATTTGGGCGTTAGTAATGCCATTGAGGTGAATTATGTTTTTTAGGCGTGCATTTTTACTACTTTTCCTTTTCTCCGTGGGCCTTAGGGCGCAAGTTGGGATTTCGGGCAAGCTCAAAGAGAACCGCACTTTACTTAGAAAAATAGAAGCGCAAATCGATAATTTGCGTCTCAAAATCACTTCCAGTCAACGCAAAGAGACATCGGTTTTACGCCAAATTACGCTTTTGGAACACGAGATGTCTTTAATGCAGCGCAAGAAGGGTCTTTTACGGCAGGAGGTGCGTTTGCTCGGCACTCAAATCGATTCCACGCAAAAAGCCTTACAGCAAGCCGAAAAGCGGTTACAAACCTTACGCCAATTGTATGCCCGGCGGGCCGTTTATGCGTACAAGTACGGCCGGCAAAACCGCTGGGAATCGCTTTTGACCGCCCGCTCCTTAAATCAGGCCTTGCTGCGCTTAAAATACTTAAAGCAAATTGCGCGGCATGATGAAGCGTTGATGCGTCTTATTCGTAAAAAGAAGGCGCATATTAAGACGATTCAAGATCAATTACAACAAGCCTTGGAGCAAAAAAGCAGCGCACTGAACGCGTTAAAAAAGCAGGAGCGTATGTATTGGGCACGCAAAAGAGAAAAGCAGCGCCTTCTGCGTAAATTGAAACGGTCGCGCCGTGCCTATGCCACATTGCTCAAACAGAAAGAACAGCAACGATCCCGCTTGCTGGATGTGATTGCCGCCCTGGAAAGAGACCGAAAAACCCGTAAGGTAACCGTGCCGCCCCGAAACGCCCCGCCGAATTTCAAGTTTCAGGGATTGGCCAAATTAAAAGGACATCTTCCCTGGCCGGTGCGCGGGAAAATTATTACCCATTTCGGCCGGGAAGTCGATCCCCGATCCAAAACCGTGACCAATAACATCTACGTGGAAATCAAAGCCAAGGAGGGAACTCCCGTACGCTGTGTCTCTCCAGGCGTGGTGCGGGTCATCACTTACATTCTGGGCTATGGCAATATGGTGTTTGTGGATCATGGAAAGGGTTATTACACGATTTACGCCCATCTTTCCGAAATCGACGTGCAGAAAAATTCCTTTGTGGACCGCGGTCAAATTATCGGCAAAGTGGGTGATTCCGGTTATTTCGGGCCGGTGCGTTTACGATTCTCGGTTGTTACCCCCAGAGGCATTCGCAATCCCGAACGTTGGCTGGAATAAAAACCCGCCTTTAAAAAATCCAATTCAATTCCAAGCCGTATTTCAGCCCGTTGTACGATTCGTATCCATTAAAATAGGTGGGGCCGTAATCCGGATCGGCAATCACCTGCAGGGCTTGCGCCGTGGAATAGCGCATATCGCGATAGGCATTCCCGGCCAGGGCTTTTAACGAAATTTTGGAATTGAAAAAATATTCCAGAGAGAACAGACTTACAATCTGCGCGTAATCACTCAGCATATCCTGATATCCGCCATGGGCCGCATCGTTGTAAATATAGCTTAGATTTCCTTCGGCTTTTAGCCGGGCAGGAATAATATCCCAGCGTCCGGAAGTGTAAACGTAGGCATTGGTATTGGTCTGTCCGTTGGTGAGCTTCAAAAGGCTGAGTACGGCACCGCCGGACAGGAAAAGACGACCGTTGGGACGCGAGTAAAAATTCAAACTGTTAATCAACTGATGGGTGCCCAAAGGGCTGCCGGCCTGCAGCACGCTTTTATCGTTTAAGTCGAGATAAATCGAAGAAAGTGAAAGGCGATTGTTTAGCGAACCGAAGCTAATGCGCCCTTCAAGCCCCTGATAGGTTTTGTCCGTTTTCACCGTGTCTAAAATCGTATTGCTGCGGTCATCCCGATAGCGGAATTTTAAAGAGATTTGCGGGAAGCGGGGGAACATGGTGGTAAAGCCCAAAATACCAATGTGCGTTTTGGTCACCGGACGTGTGGCCTCATGGTTCAAATTATCCCGATATTGTTCGCCTTCGAAGGTAAGGGCAAATTTGTTGATGAAGTTGTAGGCGGACTTCAGCACAAAACCGTCGCGATCGGTTTGCAAATAGGGATAGCCCAGCGAATAATAATCGTATCCCAGGCGCTGTTTGTAACCCACGATTTTGAATCGTTTGTAACGGAAATCGATTCCCGCCCGGTAGGCATTGTCCGTTACGTTGCGGGCCGAAAGTGTGTCTTTGCGACTTAAATTGCCTTCAAAGAAAAATTTGAGATGTCGTTGCCAAAGGTACAAAAAGCCTTCGGCACCGTAAGCACGATTGGTTAACGGTTCGCTAATGCTGTTCTGAATGGATTTGGGATCGTCTTTGCCCCATAAGGCACGCACTCCCACATTAAAACGATCGCGTTTGCCAAAGCGTAAAATGCCGGCGGCCATATAGCGGCGGTAACGGCCTGAAGTTTCGTATTGATGATACAAACCGGGTAACCGTTCTCCGATATCGAGCGCCCGCTGAATTTGACCGCCCGTGAAATGGAGCTGATAATACCAGGGTCCCGTATTTTCAAGGTGTAATTTAAGCCCCCGTACCTCACGGCTTTGCACAAATAAGTCGGAACCATTCTCGAAGAAATCGCCCAAGATCAATTCATTTACGCCCATGCGAATATTCAAGCTCAGGCGATCGACGCGCTTGAAGCTATTTAATTGATCCCAGGCATTGTTCTTTAAATTTCCCAGCAGTGTGATGTCCATGGATTTGGTGCGCCCGAAGAGAGCGATATTTAAACGCTGCTGCAAGCCGGGAATGAGCGGGGCTTTGGCATATTGCGAAGCGGGAATACTATCGGGCTTGATGCGTGAGGTTTGGTCGTATTGCACATTCATGGTCTGTAACGAAATACGACCCGTGAGATTAAATCCGCTTTGTGCCCATAGTAAAGCCGGGACGGTCAGAACAATCAACCAACTAAATCGTTTCATTGTGTTTGCTGCCTCCTATTGAATAATAATGACCCGACTGTTGTCACGTAAAATATTACCGGCCATGTCTTCCACGACAAAAGACAACCGATTTTCGCTTCGCCGACCGGGGGCAGCCCGCTTCAGGAAAATGGTCGCCTCGAAGCTGCCGTCGTTATTGGGCCTGATCTCCTGTCCGTTCACCAAAACGCGTTTAATGCCGGACGAAGGTTGGGGATCGATCACGATGCCCCGAATGACCTGCCGAAAGCGCTGTTCGGTAAAGGGAGTATTGTTATCCGGCGGGCGCGGCGGCTCGAAACGAACATAAACGGGCTGTGCCGGTTCGGTAACGGTCAAAATCGGTTTGACCGTATCCAGAAAAATCTGCTCCGCATATTCGGTGCGGTTGCCGGATATGTCTTCGGCTACCACGTGGATGGTATTCTTACCTTCCTTTAAAATGATGGTACGGTTAAAACTTCCCTGACCGGTCACTTCGGTTACCAATTCGCCGTTGATGTACAATTTGATACGGTCGCCGGGCGTGCGATCGAATACGGCTCCGCTCAGACTGTAATCACGGCGATTGGTGTACATGTTGGTCAGGGGGCGCGCCAATTTGATTTTCGGTTTGTACGTATTGATCAAGACACGCACAATCTGCTTTTGTCGTTTTCCTTGCAATTCGGCTAACACCGTGATCACATTCAGTCCCTCGTTAACAGGAACACGGCCGGTGAAAATACCGCTGGAGCCCACATTCAAGGGGATGCCGTTGGCCGTGATACGTGCCCCGGGAATGGTGCGTCCGCGCAAGGGCAGTCCGGCGCTCAACAAGGCCGGATCGGTAAATTGAAATTGGCTCAGGTTGATTTTTAACCATTGCCCCTTGGGTAAGGCGGCACCGACCCCTCCGCCCCGTTTTGGTTTAAAAGGCTTTGGCGGTTGCGGCGGTTTGCCCTTTTCCACCTTCGATTCCTGGTTGCTGCTCACGAAAACTTCGCCCGGGGCCTGCTTGGAACGAAAGGAAACCCGGCCTTCGTAAACCCGTACCGTTGTGGTCTGATTACGGTCCACTTCCACATCAAACTGGGTGCCGCGCACTGCGATGACCGCACTGGGACTCTCGATAACCCGGCTCTGGCGCTGTTCGATGATCTTTTGAAATTTGGCAAACAGGCTCCCTACCCACAGGGTAAAGCTCATCTTGTCGGCGTGTTCGATTTTCGGGGTTTTAATTTCTTTAACGTCGAATACGGAGTTTTCATTGATTTTAATTACCGAGCCGTCCGGCATTTGCAGTTCGACCCGTGCATTCAATTCGGTACGTATGCGGTCGCCTTGATACACGCGATCGTTGAAATGGGCCGTGTTCCAGTGAATTTTCCCCTTGTGCAACAGTTTAACCGTTCCCACCAAAAACTTTATTTTGGCCGACGAACGTTTGGCCGGCTGGGCCAAAATACCGGAAAATAGAATCAAAAGAATTAAAAAAGCCGTTGGTAAAAGCCGGCTTTTAAAATGATTATTAAAACGTACATTAAAAAACGGACGTGTAAGCATTCTGTTTCCCCTAAAATTTTGCAGGTTAACATGGTTATCGGCTTATACCTTAAACTACTTTAAAAATTCCTTACGATGCAAAAAAAAGAAAAGATACCTGCCGTTACGGCTTGAATGGTGCAAGGAACTTTACTCATGTTTTTTTAATGGATCTTTTGGAAAGATTAAAGGGATGTGCAGGTTTTAAAAAGGGGTAAACAAAAAGTTTCCGCAGGGAAACATAAACATCAAAGAATTTTGCGGTACATCTGGTACAAATTCCAGATATTTTCCACGTAGGCGATGGTTTCCTGATAGCCGTCAAAATAGCCGTGCGGCGGTCGGCCTTCGGGCCAAACCTGCAAGTGGAGTTGCCAATCGGACTTTTTTAACATGGCCAAATAGGGTTTTACACTTTCCCAACGATTGGCGGGTTGTTTGAAATAGCGGGCGATGTCCTGCGCATCGAAAACGCGTCCCGCGCCGCAATTGTAACTGGCCAAAGCCAATTTGGTGCGGTCTTCTTTAGGTGCGTCCGGAAAGTAGCCGTATTGTTTGTACAGGTGGTAAATACCGGCGGCAATATTTTCGCGCGGAGTCATCATGATGTATTCGATATCTAATTCGCGGCTCAATTCTCGGGCCGTGCCGGGCATAATCTGCATTAAACCGCGGGCCCCAACCCGACTGCGGGCGTGCATTTTAAAACCCGATTCCTGTACAATTTGCGCGATGATCAGGCGGTAATCAAATCCGTACCGTTTGGCGTATTTTTTGATGATTGGCTTGTAGCGGGCAATGTGCTTCATGAAATTGGATTGCTCCAATTGCCAGCGCAGCTTGTCCAATTCTTTTTTTTCATCAATGCGCTGACGCACCAGACGAATGAGCGCACTGTCGGCCGCATTAGGTTGAACAACCGTGCGCCCGGCAGGCTTGCAAGCACTTAAAAACCCCGATACCATCAAACCGAAGAGTAGTATCCAACGCATGATTAATTCAAACTCATTCCGATAATTAAACCCACAATCAAACCGATCATGATAAAAATACCGGCCACCACCATACCCACCGCTAAGTTCCCTTTTTCCAGTTCCTTGGGAATATCAAAATGGGTACTGCGATTCACCAGTTTGTATGTCACAATCGAGGAGATCATGCCGACCAAAACCCCGACGACCGCATAAACAAAGTTGCGAATCATGATCGGATCCAACCAAGAAAATTCCATATCGTTCCTTTCCGTAAAAGGATTTTATGTTGATTAAACCTTAGAAGCGTTTTCGATTGACAAGTTACAAGTTTGCAAAAATATTCGGAAATGTTACACTGAAGTTTAATTAAAAAGTTTCGTTTTGTCAAGCCGATGGCGCAAAGGACAGTGCGCACAGGCTCCGCTGCGGCAATATTCCGTCTCCAATTGTAGCAAGGCCTGCCACAAAGCATGCTGCGGCCAGTGCCTGCGATAAGCCTTCCACCAGGGTAAATGGCGGGCCAACGAATGGTAATCGGTGACCGCCGGTAAAAAAAAATAAAAATGTTGCAGATACTCAAAAAACCCCATGGAGTGCCTTTGCAAAGCCTGAGCCGCCAGCAAGGGAATGAAGGTATTGGTGATTAGTTCGAAGAGGCGTGCCGTTCCCAAAAAATAACGCCCACCTTTTTGTACGGGCGCCGCTCCCAGACGGTAATGATGCGCCCAGTAACCGTGTACGGGCAGGGAAAACAGTTCCCGGAGATCGTGTAACAGTTGCCGATAGGGGGAACGCCGGGCGAATAAGGCATACAACGCGGCAAAGGGCCGTCCTTCCGTCTTGCGTAAAAACGCGACCCAGGCCGCCAGACGAAAGTGCGGGTGATTGCTGGGCCGCGTAGCACTAAAATGCCATTGTTCGCCAGGCAAGGAATCGGTCGGGAGAAGAGAGCGGAAATCGTTAAAAACGGTTTGTAAGCCCTGAATATAGGGATCATCGCTATTCCCGGCTAAAAAACCGGCCAGACCGGCATACACGGCGTACAAGGTTTCGAACGACATGAGAGGGCGGAACAGATGCTCGCTTATATAGGCAAAAGGCAGCCCTCGGGCCAAAAGCAAGAATGCCGTTGAATTGTGCGGATAGCCCAAAGTGCGCATAAACGATTCGTAAAAAACCTGCGAAAAAGAGGCCTCAAGCAATTGCTCCTGCAGGGCGCGAATTTTGGCCCGCAAACGCTTTAACGCCAATTCCTGCAGCACAAGGCGTGCCTTTGCCGGTATCGTTGTTGCCGGATGACAGTGAGACGCAGGGCGGCCTCCCGCCTTGGTTAAGGCCGGATCATGGAGGCAAAACGAGGGAATGGTGCGCTCGGTGATTTCTGAATGTACCAGTGCCGGTTCCTCGGGCGGAATTAACACGACATGCAGAGCCACATTACGATAAAAGGGATTGAGATGGTGCCGATGGCGGTACCAGTCGGATTGTTCCACATGCATCTCCACATCACCGTAATAACGCGTACCGTCCAAATCGAAACGGGCTCCACTGAAATCCGGCCCGAAAGACAAATTCAGGGTACCGGCTTCCAACACCCGCAAGCGATGGCGCCCATCCTGAACCCATTGCTTGCTGCGCCCCAGTGCCTGCCATAAAACATAAAGTTGACTTTCTTGCATGGGTCTTCGTTTTGTTGTAAATTCCAATCGGAATTTACGATTCCTTTTACGATATTCCAAATAAATTATTGGTATTCCAAATGGAAAGATTGGATAAAAAGGGCATCGGCCAGCGTATTGAAGCCATTCGACGCGAGCAGGGCCTTACTCAGGCCGAATTTGCACGGATCTTAGGGGTAAGTCAATCGGCTATCAGCAAATATTTGAACAATCGCCTGCCTCCGGCCGAGGTTTTATGGCGCATGGCCCGTTTGGGTCGTACCACCATGGAATGGATTTTAAGCGGGCAAAAGGACTATTGGTACGCATCGGCCGTGCAGGAAGAAACAGCCGCTTACGACGCGGATGTGCACCTGGCCCGGCGCATCGCCGCACTGCCGCAGGAAGCCCGCCAGGCTTTGATTACACTTCTCCGCTACCTGTCCAAAGACAAGACGGGATAATACACGATACGGTTCCCGGAAAAGCAGCCGATACGTTTCGTCTTCTGCCGGGTGTTTGTGTTTAAGTGCATTAAACAGGTTGTTAACGGTTTGCCGCCAATTTTTGCAAAACGTCAATAATCGTTTGATCGTCGGCCAATCCGCCCATACCCGTATCGCCGTCGGCCAGGCGTTTGGCCACCGGAGGGATAACAGTGAGACGGTAAAAACGTTCGATCTCTTTGAGTTGATGAGCCGTCAGGGGATTTTCCCACATACGCGTGTTCATGGCCGGAGCCAGGACGAGCGGCGTATCGCCCAGGGCGCGCACCGTGGAGGTGAGTAAATTATCACACAGGCCGTTGGCGATTTTGGCCAGGGTATTGGCCGTAAGGGGCGC
The DNA here is from genome assembly GCA_964532875.1 of uncultured Caldithrix sp. Lineage (GTDB taxonomy): Bacteria > Calditrichota > Calditrichia > Calditrichales > Calditrichaceae > Caldithrix. The sequence continues at coordinate 13,201 of CAZHIZ010000087.1, forward strand.
AATGAGCATGGCCTCGCACCATTTGGCCAGCTCGATGTGTATGACCTTTTCCGTCTGTCCCCATTCGGCATGGTCGTCGTAGCAGGGATTTTGACTCATTACGGCCAGGGCTTGCGGGGCCACAAAGGCTTTGGCCTTTTCCGTTACAATGGTTTTAATCTCGAAATTCAATTTGCTCAATTGCGACACTAAATGCGGCAGGCGATAGGCCGCGATGGACGAGGTGATGCCGATCAGTAATTTCATCGTACACTCCGCTTTTTGTTTCCGGCAAAATAGGGTTTTTTCGGTCTCAAAACAAGATTTGTAATGAGGAAATATAATGCATAGCGACAACAAAGCCACTGTTTTTTAAGGAGAAAAAAATCGCAGCCCGTTTGGGCAAGGGGAACTGGGAATCGGGAACTTGGAACTGGGTATTGGGAACTAGTCAGCCAGTGCAAAAGCATAAAAAATTTTAGCCACTGATCCGTCGGAAGCCGGATTTACAATCCGTCGGGGGCCGGATCTGCGATTCGTCGGGGGCCGAATCTTCGATCCGTCAATAGTCGGGCAGATGAACGCTGATTTTTTTTCTAAAGGAATCATGTCCCATCATTCGTGCATTCGTGTAAAAAACCCACCCCCTCCCCTCCCTGCGAATTTCGCAGGGAGGGGAGCCACTACAACATTGAACTGTCAAGATTTGCGGGAGTCACCGG
>CAZHIZ010000088.1:0-10941 GCA_964532875.1 uncultured Caldithrix sp.
ATCTAAGACCCCATTTTTTTGCATAAAATTTTTCAGGTTGTTTTGTAAAAACAACAAACTATCAATAGCAATTTTCAATCGTGAACTAATAAATTCTCTATTATTCTTTGCTTCTTGTACGCTTAGACTAATATTAGTACTATCTAAGCAATGCACAATGTAATTGGTTATCTCTGCCACCCGATTCTGATTCTTGTCTAAAAATGAAATTTCAACTTGCATCTCATCGCCAACATCAACTTTTAAATTGTCATCGAACGCTTTCAATGCATCTTCCATGGTATCACTGCCATATTCCTGCATTAAATTAAATTTCTTTATGACCTTTTCGCGTAAACTTCTGCTTTTAAGGATAGCCAAATATCGGTTGATATCCGATGAAACACTTCCTCCCAACAATCCGGATGCAAGCCCACCCAGGCTACCGAGAGCACTTAACGCCCCAATTCCGCCGGGATTATTTCCCGTAGGCAGAACGGTTGTAGTCGCTTTGTACCATTTGGGAACAATGAAAGAAACAATAACGGCTAATAAAACAATACTAAAATTAAAAATTAAAAGTTTTTTAAAATATTTCTTAATCGACATGAAAAATTTGTACCAAATCGATGCTTCTTTCTCTCTACTCATCTTTGCCATCTTTCTAAAAATTTAAACAACGCGCCGATTAATCATAAAATACTCTTTTAAAATTGCCCTATTTTTTGGTAACGGCTACATATAAAGTATATGTCGAGACCAAGATACTTACAAGAGGGGTAATGATCGTCAAATAATCCCGTACGGATTCCCGAGTTTTACGTGGGACAACGATGATATCACCTTTTCCAACAATCACATCACCGCCCTTTAATACCTGTCCGCTATTTGATCGGATTACTACAAGGCTATTAAACATTTTTGATTTTTCGATAACTCCCGCCATCCCCGCATAATCCTTTGCCGTTAAGTTAACTTGATAGGGATAAGCTCCGGGGTACATGACTTCGCCTTGTACATACACATTCGCATCCAAATCCGGGATAAGTACGACATCCTTGTTCTGAAGAACAAAATGTTGAGCCTTACCATAATCTTTAAACAAATCAATCAAAAATTCTTGCCCGGCTCTTTTTATTATGATTTGTGACAATTTTGCCTGATTATCTAAGACAGCTATTCTTTTTAAAAATTCGCTAATTGTTTCTTCACTTTTCAGGCTGTAAATTTTTCTTTGATATTTTTTAGTCGACAGGGGCTGCTCCGGTTTTTTTAATGCACTCTTTTCTTTTTTATTCCACTCAACGGTAACATAGGGTTTGGTCAAATCGATCGCCGGGACATAAATAACATCCCCACCTTCTACGGTAGAGTTGTTTTTCTTATCGCCCAACGAATAGAATGCTAATAAATTTAATGTATCCACCTGCCCATTGCTATGACGCACTTGAATATTGCCTGCATCTGCCCAATCTTTTAGTCCTCCACTCACCTCAATAATATCACTTACCCGATCCGTAGCTTGTGCAAAGTAAGTACCCGGTGTTTGTACCTCTCCTACCAAATACACTCTAAATTTGCGTAAAGAGACTAAATCGATGTCTACATTTGATGAATGATAGTTTTTATTGATCAACTCTTTCAGTTTTTCTTTTGCCTTCTTTAAAGTTAACCCTGCAACTTTAAGCATTCCGATTGTTGGTATGGCTACCGAACCTTCCGGGGATACGGTAACCACAAAACTAACTTCCATCTCACCAAAAATATGAATCCCCAATTGATCACCCGGGCCCAAATAATATAAGCTGTCTGCAATTTCTTTTTCCAATACCTGCGGGCTACCAATGCGCGTTACTGTGCGTTGTTTGTAAAACTTTTCCAGAGATGTTTGATATTTAGGATTTTCACGGTCTAAAACGGTGTTTTCTTGAAGTAACGGAATTTTCTGCGAATAAGAGGTCGAAACCGTTAAAATAATCAAAAAAATGACAAAAAACGTTTTCAACTTAACTCCTTATCGATTATTTTCACAATTCTCTCCGCGGCTTTGCCGTCCCATAATTCAGGAATTTGCCCCTTTTTGGCTTTCCCGTCAAGTACTTTTTGCGCCTCTTCGATAATACGCTGCGTATCGGTACCCACCAGAACATTCGTTCCCACCTCCACCGTAATGGGACGCTCCGTATTTTCCCGCAATGTAATGCAGGGAATACCCAGATAAGTGGTTTCTTCCTGCAGGCCGCCGGAATCGGTTAAGACCAATTTGGCATTGTGTAACAAACGCATAAAATCCAGATATCCCAAAGGCTCGGTCAAACGTAAGTTGTGCATCTTTTCCACTTTTTCCCGTAAGCCCAATTGATCGATCATTTTTTGCGAACGGGGATGGATGGGGAAAACAAGCGGAATTTGCTTCTCGATCACTTCGAAGGCGTTTAACAACTTCAGGAAACTCTCCTTATTATCCACATTACTGGGGCGATGCAAAGTGATGACACCGTACTCCTGCGGTTGCAAACCCATGTTCTCCAAAATAGGCGATTGGGCGGCCATGGGTTCGAAATAGATCAAAGAATCGATCATCACATGGCCCACAAAATGCACCTTGGAATCATCGATCCCTTCGTGTTTCAGGTTCTGCAAACCGCTTTTTTCCGTAACGAACAAAAAATCGGAGAGCACATCGGTGACCAGGCGATTGATCTCTTCCGGCATTCGGCGATCGAACGAACGCAGCCCGGCTTCCACATGGGCAATTTTGGTGTGCAATTTGGCCGCCACCATACTACAGGCAGCCGTGGAATTCACATCGCCGACCACAATCACCAAATCCGGTTTTTCCCTTTGCACCACTTCTTCGAAGGCCATCATCACCTTGGCCGTCTGCACGGCATGCGATCCGCTGCGCACATCCAGATAAATATCGGGCTTGGGCAATTGCAAATCGTCAAAGAACAACTTGGACATGCGTTCGTCGTAATGCTGGCCGGTGTGCACCAAAATGGGTTGAATATTGTCGTATTTGGCCATTTCCCGCTGAATAGGCGCAATTTTCATAAAATTGGGGCGCGCCCCCACAACATTAATGATTTTAATCACTGTTCCACCTTTTCGTTTACGGTTTTATTCTTCGGACGTTCTTTTGGGGAAGCATGGTTCGATCCGCGATTTGGTTTGTTCGTACGCCGATGTGAGCCATGATTTTCCTTAGGATTAGCACCGTTATTTTCCTTTTTTAATTTTTGCAACGCATTACGCGCCGCCAATTGCTCGGCTTTCTTTTTACTGCTGCCGATGCCTTTGGCCAACCAGCGATTGTTGACTTTAACCCGAATCACAAATCGCTTTTTATGATCGGGGCCGCTTTCTTCCACGATCTGATATTGCGGATTGCCCCAACCCTTCCCTTGCGCAAGTTCCAAAAGGGTCGATTTGTAATTGAAATATTGTTTGTAGGTAAGTAACCGATCCCGATTTTTGATCACATAACGCTGCACAAATCCACGGGCCGCTTCGATACCGCCGTCCATGTAAATGGCCCCTAAAACCGATTCGAAGAGATTGGCCAAATTATTCAGGCGACTGCGTCCGCCCGTTTTTTCTTCCCCCTTGTCCAAAAGCAAATACTTGCCCAAACCGAGCTCCTCGGTAATTTGGGCCAAAACCGGACGTGAGACCAAAACGGATCGTTTCTTGGAAAGTTGCCCCTCGTTTTCCTTGTCGAAATGACGATACAAATGGTCGGCAATAATCAAATCCAAAACGGCATCGCCTAAAAATTCGAGCCGTTCATTGGATTCTTTACTGCTTTCATGTGTTACGTTTAAAAACGAGCGGTGTTTAAAGGCTTGAAAAAGCAAGTGCTTGTCTTTGAAATGATATTCCAAACGTTTTTCGATTTCATCAACCGGAATGGGGAAAATTTCCTTTTCCTGTTTATGAAATCCCATTCTCTGCAATATTTTCTCAATCATCGCAATCCCGATTCAAAGTCCATTCTTTTAGCGTCCCAAAAGCAGAAACAACCGGCACGAGCGGTTAAACGTCCCGAGAGAGGTGAGCAAAAACCGATAGACATGCCCGACGGATTCCATCCCCAAAGTCCCCGGCGCCCGATTGGAGGCGTGCGCCTTTTTCAATAGCCGATTTATTCGAATCGTTTTACGCACAAAGTCACATTATGCCCGCCGAAGCCGAACGAATTGCTAATGGCGGCATGCACTTCTTTTTCGATGGCCTTGTTGGGCACATAATTCAGATCACAAGCCGGATCGGGGAATTCATAATTGGCCGTAGGATGAATTTTATTTTCGGTGATGGTCTTAACGGAAACAATCAGCTCCAAAGCACCGGAAGCTCCCAACAGATGGCCGGTCATCGACTTGGTGGAACTGATACTGACTTCATACGCGTAGTCACCGAAAACCGTTTTAATAGCTTCGGTTTCGTTTTTGTCGTTGAAGTAGGTGGACGTGCCGTGAGCATTGATGTATTGAATGTCCGTGGGCTGCAAACCGGCATCTTGCAGGGCTTGCTTCATGGCACGCACGGCACCTTCGCCGGCCGGAGCCGGTTGTGTAATATGGTGGGCATCGGCGGTAAAGCCCACACCGGCCATTTCGGCGTAAATTTTAGCACCGCGTGCTTTGGCATGCTCCAGTTCTTCCAGAATGACAATGCCTCCGCCTTCGCCCAGAACAAAGCCATCGCGTTTGGCATCAAACGGGCGGCTGGCTTTTTGGGGTTCGTCATTACGCGTAGAAATGGCCTTCATGGCATTAAAACCGGCAATTCCACTGGGGACAATGGCTGCTTCGGCGCCACCGCAGACAACAATATCGGCATCTCCGTATTGAATGGTACGCATTCCGGTGCCAATGCTGTGGCCGGCTGTAGCGCAAGCAGAAACCGTGGCAAAATTGGGGCCCTTCAGGTTGTATTTAATGGAAATATATCCGGCGGCGATGTCGATGATCATCATGGGAATAAAAAACGGACTCATGCGCGTGGGGCCTTTGGTGACCAACTTGGTATGTTCGTCTTCAAAGGTTAACATGCCACCGATACCGGAACCGACGATCACCCCGATGCGATCGCGATCTTCTTTTTCCAGATCGAGACCGGAATCTTTAATGGCCTCTTCCGCAGCAACCAGGGCGAATTGCGTAAAACGATCCATGCGGCGTGCTTCTTTGCGATCAAAATACTGCAAAGGATCAAAATTCTTGACCTCACCGGCAATTTTCGTGTTGAAATTTTCGGTATCGAACAAAGTAATGCGATCGATGCCGTTTTTGCCGGCTAATAACGATTGCCATGTTTCTTCCACCGTATGTCCAACCGGAGAAATCAACCCCATTCCGGTAACAACAACCCGTCTTTTGCTCATAAATTAAACCCCAATTATTCTCACCATTACTACTTTTGGTACAATTTATTTTTTGTGTTTTTCCCGGTTATCTTAAATATGCCCCGAACGAATCACAAAAAAAGCAAGAAGCAATCTCTAACCTACAAAGATTGCTTCTTACCTCTGGATTCGATTCATCCATATTTCTAATTTTCTTTTTCGGCCAACTTTTGTTTAAGATGTTCGATGGCATCACCCACAGTGCGCATTTTTTCCGCTTCATCTTCCGGAATGGAAATTCCGAATTTGTCTTCGAAAGCCATCACCAGTTCCACGGTATCCAGACTGTCCGCTCCCAAATCGTCGATAAAGGAAGCTTCGGGAGTCACCTGCGATTCATCAACGCCCAATTGCTCCACAATTATTTCTTTAACGGTTGCTTCGACATCCATACGTTTTCTCCTTGTTAGTTTTACGTTTGGTGTATTAAATTCCTGAAAAATTTTTTAATTGATTTAAAATCAACAAATGCTTTTATTCGGCGTCTTTTTAAGTGATTTTTTTAGACGCGTTATTTAAATTGCGTTAATTATAATCAAATTTAAGTCATGACGCAAATCGCATTGTGTATTTTACATCACTAAACCGCCGCTGACAATTAACGTAGTGCCGGTTACGTACGAAGCGGCCTCACTGGCCAAAAAAGCCACCACATTGGCCACATCTTCCGGCGTGCCACCGCGCTTCAAAGGAATCTGGGCCAAATACTCCTCTTTGACCTTGTCCGGTAGCTTCTCGGTCATTTCGGTAATGATGTAGCCCGGAGCCACGGCATTCACCGTGATATTTCTGGGACCCAATTCGCGCGCCAAGGCCTTGGTCAGGGCAATAACACCCGCTTTGGACGAAGCGTAGTTGGCCTGACCGGCCGTACCCAAAATGCCGCTGACCGAAGCAATGTTCACAATGCGTCCCGAACGCTTTTTCATCATCACCTTGGCCGCCGCTTGCGAGCAGAGAAACGTTCCTTTTAAATTAATATTTAGCACCATGTCCCATTCGCTTTCTTTCATGCGAATGGCCAAATTATCGCGCGTAATGCCGGCATTATTAACCAGAACATCCAGACGACCAAACGTGTTAACCGTTTCGCTAATCAGACGTTCGGCGTCTTCGGCCTTGGAAACATCGGCCACGACCACCAGGGCCTTTTGCCCCAATGCTTCAATCTCTTTGGCCGTTTCTTGCGCCACATCCTGTAAAATGTCGGAAATAACCACATCGTATCCGTCTTTGGCAAACTTCATGGCAATGGCCTTGCCGATGCCGCGCGCCGAACCCGTTACAATCGCTACTTTACTTTCACCCATTGTTTTCCCCCAATGCTTTTATTTGTTCCACGGTTCCTACGGGTTTGCAAGGAACCTGACGATTAATGCGCTTCAAAAGGCCCGTTAACACCTTGCCCGGCCCGATTTCGTAAAATTGTTCGAAACCGTCGGCTATCATATTTTCCATGCTCTTTTGCCACAGCACGGGACTGGTGAGTTGCTTAAACAGATGATCTTTGATTTGCCCGGCTTCGGTTAGCGGCAAACCGGTAACATTGGCGTAAAGCGGTACCTGAGCATCTTTGATTTCCGTCTGCTTTAAAGCCGTTTGCAACCCCTGCTGCGCATGCTGCATTAAGGGACTGTGGAACGCCCCGGAAACCACCAGTTCCACTGCTTTGCGCGCGCCCATTTCTTTGGCGATTTCGATGGCCTTGTGTACGGCCTGCACATCACCTGAAACGGCAATTTGGCCGGGCGAATTGAAATTGGCCGGTTGAATGGTTCCGAAAGCGGCTGCCTTTCGGCACACCTCCGCCACCTGTTCTTCGCTTAAGCCGATTAGGGCGGCCATGGTACCCGGCATCTTTTTGCCGGATTCGTGCATGAGCCGACCCCGTATTTGCACCAGTTTCAAACCGTCTTCAAAGGAAAGGCTACCGGCGGCAAACAATGCGCTGTACTCACCCAGGCTATGCCCGGCTACGCCGTGCGCCTGCATTCCGTATTCGTCTTTTAATATCCGACTGACTATGGCGCTGTGTACGTAAATAGCGGGTTGCGTAACGTAGGTCTGTTTTAACTCTTCTTCAGGGCCTTCAAAACAAATTGTTTTTAAATCAAAACCGAGAATGTCGTTAGCCTGATCAAAATAGGTTTTGGCCACGGCAAACGCATCGTACAGATCTTTGCCCATGCCCACAAACTGAGAGGCCTGCCCGGGAAAAACAAAAGCGTACTTCATGCAATATCCTTATTTCTTTTCATCTGTTGGTTGCTTCGGTTTGGGAAGGCCCCAGCGCAGCAAGGCGCTGCCCCAGGTAAAGCCACCGCCAAAGGAAGAAAACAGTACCAAATCACCCACATCCAGTTTACCCATTTGATAGGCTTCCGAAAGAGCCAAAGGGATGGTCGCTGCCGTTGTATTGCCGTAACGCTCGATATTGATCATCACCTGATCGTAGTCGATACCCAGGCGTTTAACCGTGGCATCGATAATTCGCAAATTGGCTTGATGCGGGACAAGTAAAGTGAGGTCTTTACCGGAAAGATTGTTTTTTTCTAAAATATCCACCGAGACTTCGGCCATTTTAGTCACGGCAAATTTAAAGACCGTTTTGCCGTCCTGATAAATAAAATGCCAATCGTTCACAACGGTCTCCAGCGAAGCGGGGAACAGACTTCCGCCGGCTTTCATCTTTAAATATTCCGCACCGCTGCCGTCGGAATAGAGCAGGAAATCCAAAATCCCGATATCATCACGATCGGTGGGCTCCAGCAGAACGGCACCGGCGGCATCGCCGAACAATACGCAGGTATTGCGGTCCCGATAGTTAGTAATGGCGCTCATCTTATCCGAACCGATTACCACCACTTTTTTATGGGTACCGGCCCAGATGAACTGGGTACCGACGGACAGGGCAAAAATAAATCCCGAGCAAGCAGCCGATACATCAAATCCCCAGGCATTTTTAGCCCCGACCTTGTCCTGCACCAAATTGGCCGTGCTGGGGAAAAACATGTCCGGCGTAACCGTAGCCACGATAATCAAATCGATTTCGAGAGGATCGATGCCCCGTATTTTACATAAATTTTTAACGGCTTCGGCCGCCATGTCCGAAGTGGCTTTGCCCGGTTCCAAAATGCGTCGTTCCCGAATACCCGTACGGGTACGAATCCATTCATCCGAAGTGTCCACCATCTTTTCCAGATCGGCATTGGTTAACACTTTTTCAGGAACATAGTGAGCGACAGCGCTGATGTAAGCCCTTTGTTTCATGGCATTTCCTTCTCTTTTAATTTCTCAGCGATTAAACGATTGACATTTTTTAAAGCCATATTTTTTGCCACTTTCAAAGCATTTTGGATGGCCTTTCCCGAAGAGCTTCCGTGACAGATCACGGAAATCCCGTTAACGCCCAGCAAGGGTACGCCGCCGTATTCTTCGTAATCGTAACTGCGTTTTAATTCGTGAAAGGCCGGTTTTACCAGGAAGGCTCCGAGATTGGTAAAGAGATTAGCACCGATACTGCGTTTGATGCCTTTGATGATCATCCCCATAACGCTTTCGGCCATTTTGAGCAAAACATTGCCCACAAACCCGTCACAGACAATGATATCGGTAGTGCCCTTAAAAATATCGCGTCCTTCGACATTGCCGTAAAAGTTGGTTAATGATTTTTTAAAGAGTTGATGGGCTTCGAGAACCAGGGCATTGCCTTTTTTTTCTTCTTCGCCAATGCTCAGCAAGCCGATCTTTAAATCCTTTTGATTAAAAACTTCGCCCACAAAAATTTCGGCCATCATGGCAAATTGCAACAAATGCAACGGTTTGCTATCCACGTTGGCGCCCACATCAATTAAAAAGACCATGCCTTTTTCGCTGGGTAAAAAGGAACCGATTGCCGGACGCTTTACGCCCGGAATCCGTTTGAGCGTAAGCAGAGAACCGGCCATTTGCGCTCCGGTGTGACCGGCACTCACAAATGCATCCGCTTCGCCCCTGGCGTGCAAATTCAGGCCAACAACCATGGAAGAATTTTGTTTTTTCTTAAAGGCTTCGGTAGGCGATTCATTCATGCCGATATTTTCCGGAGCATGCACCACAGACATTCGCTCATGGAATTTGGCAGGAATGTGTTTTAAGCGTTCCCGAATCACATTTTCGTCGCCGACGAGAATGATATGATCGTCTTTGGGAGCGTTCTTCAAATATAAATAAGCCCCTTCGATTGTTGCCCGGGGCCCTAAATCGCCTCCCATTACATCAAGGGCGATGCGCATTACCGTTTTCCCTTAGCAGCGTTAATTAACCGGCATTTGGAATAAATACGTTTCTGCCGCGATAATAACCGCAATTGGGACAGGCTCGATGCGGCAGTTTCATTTCGCCGCAATGGTCACATTCGACCAAAGACTGGGCACGCATCGTTGCAATCCATTGAGCTCTTCTTTTATCTCTTTTGGAACGCGAAATTTTGCGTTTCGGATTAGCCATGACAAACTCCTTATTTAATTAATCCCTTCAACTTTTCCCATCTCGGGTCGATGGGAACCTCCGTACAACGACATGCTTCGTGATTCAAATTGGCACCGCAATGGGGACACAATCCCTTGCAATCGTTCTTGCACAGCATTTTCATCGGATGATTGAGAAGCATCATTTCCGCAATCACCGGATCAATATCTATCTCCGTCGCATCATCGCTCAGACGGATGGTGTCTTCATCCAGCAAGGGCCCGCTGCCCACATGGTAATGCTGTTCGATTTCGGCGCTGAACGAGGTATCGAACTCGTCCAAACAGCGGTCACAGCGATAATGGGCCGTTGTTTCTAAGCGGATGTGCACCCGATATTCTTTTTTGATCTTTTCAATGGACACATGGACCTGCGCCAGATTGGGGTAATATTCCCGAATCAACGACGAAATGAAGGGCAGACCCATATTTTCGTCCAGCTCAACCGGCCGGACATCCATATTTTGAATATTTATCTTCATAATAAAACTTTTAATATATAAAACAAACGCTCTTTTTTCAACTCCGATTTTTCAACGGAGATAAGAGTCTTTTGTTTCCTGATTTTTAAATAGCCCACTCGCGTAACCGTGTCCCGTTTGTTTGCCGTTAAAGGACTGCGAATTTCCCTGCCAGTCGGCTTTCTTTCTTCTTTTAAACAGTAATATTCATTTTAAAAGTTGTGGAATCTACGGCAGGATTAAAAGGAAGGCAAATTTTTGTGCTGGCAGGAAGGAAAAAGAATGAATGAGTTGAATGGACGATTGGTTGAAGTTGGGAAACGGGCCCTCCATGCCCATTTTCCTTTGTCATTTGTCTTTTCTTTTGAACCAAAAATTTAAGTAAATTGGCATGGGTAAATCGGCTTGATGGCCAAGTAGTCCCGTTAAAGCCGGACATAATTATGCCCATTGTAAAAAATAAGCGGAGGCACTCAATTGACGCCCCCGCATTCGATGGTTTTTATTGTCTGCTTTCCTTATTCTCTTGCTCTGCGCCTATCTGCGTAATCCGCGCGAAATTTCTTTTCTCTCTCTCGCTGAT
>CAZHIZ010000088.1:11041-13821 GCA_964532875.1 uncultured Caldithrix sp.
GCTCTGCGCCTATCTGCGTAATCCGCGCGAAATTTCTTTTCTCTCTCTCGCTGATTCCGCTGATCTACGCTGAATATTTTTTTTGCTTCTTTCTCTATTCTCTTGCTCTGCGTCCATCTGCGTTATCTGCGCGAAACTTCTTTTCACTATCTCGCTGATCCCGCTGATTTACACTGAAGATTTTTATTGTCTGCTTTCCTTCACAATGCGCATGGTGTCCATGGCAATAACCAGCTCTTCGTTCGTGGGAATGACCAACACCTTTACCTTGGAATCGTCGGCGGAAATAAGGCGTTCCTTCTTTTCCGTAGCTTCGTTGCGCGCTTTATCCAGTTTAACACCCATATATTCCAGACCTTGCAGGCTGTGCTCCCTTACCATCTGTGAATTTTCACCGATTCCACCGGTAAACACGATGACATCCACACCGCCCATGGCCGCCGCATAAGCGCCGATGTACTTTTTAAGACGATAGGTAAAAATATCATGTGCCAAACGAGCCCGCTCATTATTTTCGTATTCGTTTTCGATTTCGCGCATATCGCTGCTTATGCCGCTAATGCCAATTAATCCGCTATGTTTATTCAATAGGGTGGTGGCGTCATTGGGTGTCAGTTCTTCTTTGTGCATGATCTGCAAAATGATGGCCGGATCCAAATCGCCGGAACGCGTACCCATAACCAGACCTTCCAGAGGCGTAAATCCCATGGAGGTATCCACCGACTTACCGTATTTGATGGCCGCCGCCGAAGCGCCATTGCCCAGATGACAGGTAATAATCCGCAATTCTTCTTTGGATTTATTTAGCATCTGCGCCGCACGATCGGCCACGTAACGATGGGAGGTACCATGGAAGCCGTAACGACGAATGCCATGCCGTTTGTACAGAGTGTAGGGCAAGGCGTACAAATAGGCGTACTTGGGCATGGTTTGATGAAAAGCCGTATCGAACACAGCCACCTGCGGTACACCCGGTAAAAGCTGCATGGCCGCATTAATGCCTTTTAGATTGGGCGGATTGTGCAAGGGAGCAAAATCGATACAACGCCGGATTTCACTCATTACCTCTTCGGAAATCAGAACCGAAGCACTAAAAGCCTCGCCACCGTGTACCACCCGATGTCCCACGGCATCGATCTCTTTGCGATCTTTGATGACGCCGTGATTTTTACTGAGCAAAATAGACAAAACATATTCGATGGCCATTTTGTGATCCAAAATTTCACCGCTGAGGCGAATCTCTTTATCGCCCGCTTTGCGATGGGTTAAAATGGCGCCGGACATACCGATACGCTCCACCACACCGCGGGCTAACGATTCATGCTTTTCAGGATCGATCACCTGATATTTAACCGACGAACTACCGGCATTTAAAACCAATACGATCATTTTTTTATCCTCTATTTTAAGCGGTTAAGCAAAGATTTATTTTTCATTCCCACTTATTCCTGCAGTCCAACCCCAAAAGGGAAAGCAGGGTGGAAAAAGTCCCGTTTTAATAACGAATCATTGCACGTTTATTACGCCTACGGCTGCATGGGTTGATTTTGCGGATACTCAAAGAATCCTTTACCGGTTTTACGGCCCAAATGGCCGGCGCGAACCAGTTTGCGCAAAAGCGGACAGGGCCGATACTTGGATTCTCCCAGTTCTCTAAAAAGCGTTTCCATCCAGGCCATTAATTCATCCAAACCGATCTGGTCGGCCAGAGCAAGCGGTCCCTTGGGGAAATTGTAGCCCAATTTCATGGCCGTATCGATATGCTCGGCTGTAGCCACACCCTCCATTAAAATATGGATGGCCTCGTTAATCATGGGAACGATAATGCGCGTTGTAATGTAACCGGGATATTCAAACACCTCGACAGCCGTCTTATCCAGCATTTCAGCAAATCTGCGAATGAATTCGTACGTCTCATCGGAGGTTTTTAATCCGCGTACGATTTCCACCAGAGGAATTTTAGGCACCGGATTCAGGAAGTGCATGCCGATCACCCGATCCTGGCGATTGGTGGCCGAAGCGATTTCCGTAATACTCAAGGCGGAAGTATTGGTGATGAAGATTGTTTTGGGATCGCAGATTTCATCGATCTTGCGCATCAACTCCTTTTTGGCTTCCAAATTTTCCGTAATAGCCTCGATGACCACATCACCGTAAATGGCGTCGTTTAAATCGGCGGAGGTTTTAATGCGGCTGAGAATAGCCTTTTTTTCGCTCTTGGTCAATGTCCAGCGGGCGATCTCCTCATCGATACTCTGTTCCAGCAGTTCCAAGCTTTTACGGGCGGTCTCTTCGTCTTTCTCAATCAAAATAACTTCCAAACCCTTTGAAGCCACCAATTGCGAAATACCGCGTCCCATGGTACCCGCACCGATAACCACAACCCGCTTGATGAATTCCTTTTCTTCCATCTCGCCCAATTCACCCTGGCGCAACATTTCAAGATCAAGAACTTCTTCTTTTTTATCTTCATTACCAGCCATTGCTTTGCTCCTAATTTATTCCGAAAGTCCACGCTTTCTTCTTTACTCATCGCCGTGCATACCGAGTGAATGCAGCGGCTTAATTTTTTGTCAATGGTAATTTACGACAAAACCCGCAATATCTAAAGTAAATTTAGCATTGTGAACGGTTGCTCCGGTGTTAAGAGTTAAAGGTGAAGCGTAATTGGTATTAGTCCGCCACACTCAATGTTTTTTGGTATTATTTTCATTGCCAAATACCCAAAGGGGATGCTTGCTGCCCTTTCGTCTTTAATCTTTTTTCTTTTTTCATTCTCC
>CAZHIZ010000089.1:0-13659 GCA_964532875.1 uncultured Caldithrix sp.
AAGATTTTGTCAGACGTAAACGCTTGCCCGTTCCTGCCGTTAACCGCGATGGTTGTCCGCACGTACTCCCTGTTTCCCATTTAACCAATCACCCCGTTCCCCATTCAACCAATCACCTAATGTTACACGACCTCTTTTCCGGCCAAAAAGGTCTTTTCCACGTTAACCGATAGTAATTTGTCCGGAGATATTTTGAACGGATCATGATCAAGCACAATAAAATCGGCCTCTTTACCGGGTTCCAATGTTCCGATGCTGGCCGAACGATGAGCAGCCAAAGCCACACCAACGGTAAAAGCCCGCACGGCCTGGTGTACGGTTAAACTTTCTTCTCCATACCAGGCTTTCTCTTCCATGGAAAAACGAAAGCGCCGGTTAACGGCACTAAAAATACCTTTCAAAGGACTGGGCTGCGCAACCGGGGCATCGCTGCCAAAAGCCAGCGGCACGCCGGCCGCCAACAACGAACGGAAGGCATACGCCCATCTGCTCCGGGCGCCCCAATGTCGTTCGGCCGTGGGTACATCATCGCCAATGTGAACGGGCTGCATGGAAGCGACCAAGCCGTACTGTTTAAACAAGGGCAAAAGATCGGGACGAATGAGTTGGGCATGCTCCACCCGACTGACTAAGCCCCACCTTTTACGGCAATTTTCGCTCTGCTTCAGAGCGTTCAAAACCTGCTCTACGGCACGATCGCCAATGGCATGAACGGCTACGGCAAGCCCGTTACATTGCGCTGTCCGGCTGACTCTTAGCAATTCTTCTTCGGATATGCGTTGAACCCCGTAATAATCGGCAGACTGTTCGTACGGTCGGGAAAGTAAAGCGGTTTGCGAGCCTAAAGATCCGTCGGCAAACAATTTAAGTCCGCCGATCTGCAACCATTCGTCACCGAACCCCGTGCGCAGCTTCGCCTTTATTAAGGAAGGTAGTTCATCCTGTTGAAAATAAATCGTTACCCGTAAAGAACGGGGATGACGGCGTAAATAGGATTGCCAAAAAGCAAAAGCCTGAAAATTTTCCATGGTGTGTACGTGTGTGATGCCCTGGCTGTGTAAAAAGTGCACCAGGCGCCCGGCCCCGGCTTCTAATGTTTGTTCGTCGGCTTGGGGCAACTTTGCGGACACAAGCGACACCGCACGTTCCAAAAGCAAGCCGCTGGGATTGCCGGAAGCGTCTTTTTCGATTCGTCCTCCGGGCGGATCGGGTGTTGCCGCATGAATGGCACAGCGTTTTAAGGCTTCACTGTTCACCCAGGCCGAATGGCAATCCTGCGATTCCAAAAAAACGGGACGATCGGGAAACAGGGCATCAAGAAAACGACGGTGCAGCTTTTTCTCGGGCCAACGATTGCGATTAAAACCGCGCCCGATGATCCAGCCTTTTGCCCCGGGATTTTGGGCGGCAAATTGTTTTAATTCCTTTAATACCTCTTCTCTGGAACGGGTGTGCGATAAGTCCGCTTCAAAAAAACGGCCGATCATCCACAGGGAATGAATGTGCGCATCCCCGAAAGCCGGTAAAACTGTCTTGTTTTGCAAATCGATAATCTGCGTAAAAGACAGAGAGGGAATGGTTTCCGATTTGCTACCGAGCAAAAGTATTTTCCCGCAACAGGTAACGAGCCAGTTGTAAAGGCGCTGTGAAGCAAGAGAATAAATGCGGGCGTTTTTAAAAAGAATGAGTTCCATGGGCTTTAAAGGTTAGGTCAAAAAAAAAGCCCTGAAGGGCAGGGCTTTTATTTGCTTTCGGCATTTGCGTTAGGGTAGATGGCTCGGATTTTACCTTCGAAGTATTCTTCCTGAGCAATTACAGTGGGATTTATTTCGCGTTCGAATTTCAGGTCCTTAATAAGTTCGTGATCGTAAAGATCGTTTTCGTCGAAAAAATCCTTTACGCTGTCAGCCATCTCTTTTTCTTTGCGCTCGGCAATACGTTTGGCATTAATTTGCCGGGCTCGAGCGGAAATTAACAGACACGCTTCGTAAATATTGGAAGTGCCTTTTTTGAATTTCCTGAGATCTATGGTCTTGATGGCCATTCAATCCTCCTTAAAGATTAATTTATCTTGTAAGTTTAAGAAGAAAATTTAATCTTGTCAAATGTTTTTTTCTTGTTTTTAGAAGAATAAAAAGCGAGTGTATTAAACGACCAACTTTACACCTTCCTTTTCATTAGGCGGCACGGAAATAACTTTACTTAGGAAGTTCGTCCCTAACTTCCCTTTTCGTAAAAATTTGTCTGATAAGAGGCCAAAAAACGTTTGCGCATTTTTTTTCGTGTAATCCGAAGTGTTGATTATGTTAGAACCAAATCGTTTTTGTTGAGATAAGTTAGCATAGGTAAAAATCCAAATACATTTTAAGTGCTCTCTTAAGCGTATTCATCTTCTTTGATGTGGTATTCTTCCAATTTGTTGTACAGCGATTTACGACTGATACCCAGCAAAGCGGCCGCTTTCATTTTATTTCCGCCCACCATGCGCAGGGTTTGCACAATGGAAATCCGTTCCACTTCCGGCAATGGAGTTCCGGCTTTTAAACGAATCTCTTCACCGCCCGGTTGCCGAACCATCGGTGGTAAATCTTTGGGCAGTATTTTTTCTTTGGCCTGAATCATGGCATGGATGACCACATTTCGCAATTCGCGGATATTGCCAGGCCAGGCGTAATTTTGCAAGATGTCCAGCGCCTTCGCATCGATTTTCTCCACATCGGTCTTGTACTTTTTATTGAATTCCTGCATAAAATAATTGACCAACAAAGGAATATCCGATTTGCGCTCGCGTAAAGGCGGTAAATCGATGCGGTACACGTTCAACCGATAATACAGATCTTCCCGGAATTTTTTTTGGGCGATTAGTTCCTGCAAATCCACGTTCGTTGCTGTTACGATGCGTACGTCCACATCAATAGATCGTGCGCTGCCCACCCGTTCGATGCGATTGGTCTCCAGAACGCGCAGCAAAGCAATTTGTGTGGCTTCCGGCATGGTGCTTACTTCATCCAAAAACAAAGTGCCGCCATGGGCTTCTTCGAATTTACCCTTACGTTGTTCGGTTGCCCCGGTAAACGATCCTTTCTCGTGGCCGAACAGTTCGGAGATAATCAGGTCTTTGGCAATAGCGCCTGTGTTTACGGCAATGAAGGGGCGATCCTTACGCGAAGAGGCTCTGTGAATGGCGCGGGCTACCAGCTCTTTTCCCGTACCGCTTTCTCCGGTGATAAGCACGGGAACGTCGATATTGGCAATTTTCCGAATGCGTTGGGCCACCTGGCGAATGGCTTTGGACTGACCGACGATTTCGCCGAACAGCAAAGGAATATCCGTTTTTTGCGGATGTTTCCAGCCCTGACTTTGCAAGGCACGACGTACCACTTCTTTCAACTTTACAGGATCAACGGGTTTGGGCATGTAATCCAAGGCCCCCAGGTGCAAGGCCTCCACCGCATGTTCGATCGAGCCATATCCCGTTACCATAATAACCTTTAACAACGGATCGAAATCGTTGATCATTTTCAACAATTCCATCCCGTCGATTTTTTGCATTTTGTAATCGGTAATTACCAGATCGTAATTGTGCGCCCGAATTAAAGACAGGGCGCTTTCCGCCCCTTCGGCCTGATCTACCAGGTAGCCCTCGTCTTCCAACAATAGAGCCATTCCCTCGCGATGGGCCTCGTCGTCGTCAATTACCAATAAACGCGGTTGGTTTTCCATTATGCTTCCACCTATTGCACCCTATTACATTTATTTTTTGATATTCGGAAAATTTCGCCTAAAAAATAGGGGCGATTAAGGCCTAAAGCAATGACGCAGATTACACCGGACGATTTAGTCTCGATCCGGCGGGCTGATCACGTAATTGGTTACGCGAATCGGTTTGGGCTCCTCGGGTACCAGAACGGTTTGCTGCCACCAGTGAAAACCTTTATTCTTCAGGCGATCGAAAAAAGAGCGAGACACGGCTCGGTTGGGCTCGGCGATAATGATTTTGCCCTGTGCAGCTAACAGATGCCCGAACAGCTCGATTAATGGGGCAAAGAAGCGTTCTTCGTACAGGATATCCGAAGCGACGATACGGGTAAATTTTTCATTGGAAACGGGATGACGCCAGTCCATTAGTTGCATGGCTGGCAAAGGCAATCCGTTCAATAAAAAATTTTCCCGTGTTAAATTGAGTGCATCGTTTTCGTAATCGGTTAACAAAAGACGGGCTGGTGCCAACTTTTGTAACACCAGCGAGGTCAAACCCAGGCCCACCCCCAATTCGAGTACCGATTGTCCCTCGATCAATTCCGCATGTTGCGTTAAAAAAAGGCTGAGACCCAGAGCGGAAGGCCACAATTCCGCCCAATACGGCAATCGTTCGTCCCGATTAAATTCTTCATCGGAAATTGTTTCGATCAAATCGTCTAAATTTTGTACCCGCTTTAGCTTAAATTCGTAAGGGCCGATTCGATGAGTTTCCATTCGATATTGTATTTGCGCTCGCATTTTTTCTTCCGATTAAATGTCCGGTTTGGGGAAAATACGCAAAAAAGTTAATCGATGCCTACTGAATTTGGCAACCAACTTTCGGAGTTTTCCGGTTCCTACCGTTAGCGCACATGCGGCTCCCGTCAGATATTCAAGAAATTTTCATTTAATCCGAAAAGACCATTGGAAAAAATTTAATCGGCAAATATCGACTTAAAAATGTTGTTCCGTTTTCCCAAAAAAGTCATCGCAATATGACTGTCCATGTAAAAATAAAGGTTTTGATTAATGCGGATTTTTACCATGCCTTAAAAAAGAAAAAAATATATGCGTCAAAGGGCATTTTAGATTTGTGTTTTTAAAAAAATCTTTTTATAATGATTTTGTCAGGGGGAAAATTAGAAATATCGTAATTACTTTGTTTTCAGCCATTTACATATTCTATTTAACCTAATCCCCTGTTTTTTATTGAAGTACAAATATTTTAATTCAGAGGTATTGTCATGGTACTTGATATGTTCAAGCATAAGGGGAAATTCACCCAGGTTGCAGGACGTCGGAACATCAAAAGTTATCAGAATTTGTATTTGATGCTCAAAAAGAAGATGGACAGCGGTGAATTGCCCGTACATCCGGAGAACAAGTATTGGGGAGACAATGAATTAGCGCGAAATATTTATGAAAAAAAATATTTCGTAAAAGATTTGGAGAATAACTTAATTGAACACCGGCCGGAAGAATTGTTTAATCGTGTGGCCTCTTTTATCGCCGCCATCGAAACCGATCCGCACAAGCAAGAAGAATGGGCCGAGCGATTTTACACCTTCATGTACGAAGGCTACTTTGTACCCGGCGGACGGGTTTTGGCCGGTGCCGGGGATTTGTATCGGTTAAAAACCCTTTCCAACTGTTTTGTTACCCAGATCGAAGGGGATAACATCGAATCCATTTACAATGCAGCTTACGAATGTGCACGCACCTATTCCTACGGCGGCGGCATCGGCACCGATCTTTCCATTTTACGGCCGAAGGATTCCGTTGTGCACAATGCTGCGGATACCTCGACGGGAGCCGTTTCCTTTATGGAATTGTTTTCGCTGACTACCGGTTTGATCGGGCAAAGCGGCCGCCGAGGTGCATTAATGCTGACCCTTGATGTCAAACATCCCGATATTATTGATTTTATTAAGGTAAAAAAGACACCGAATTGGGTTACCAAACAAATCGTCGAGCAATTGAGCTGGACCAATATGTTCGATCAATACCAATTAAAAGAGATCGAAAAACAGGTCATGGAAAATACGCAGGTGCGCTTTGCCAATATTAGCATCAAAGTTTCCGATGAGTTCATGCAGGCGGTATCCGAACAAAAAAATTATGGTAAAGACAAAATTTTAGTATACAAAAAATTTAACAAAAAAATCGTAAATCATGCCTACATTGAAGAGTCTCAACATTATGCCATTCAAATTCCGGCCAAGGATATTTCCGATTACGAATTATTCCATGTTTTTGGCGACATCAATGCTTTAAACGACTTTTTGTACAAAGGATACGAATTTTTAATCACCGAAAGTGATTTACAGGATCCCAATAAACGAGATATTTACGGTGATCTGGTCTTACCGCTCGATAAGGAACCGTTCGATTTGGCCGTGCGTATGAGCGGTGATTTCATGCTTTACTTTGCTTCCAAACCCACCGGTGAGATTCGCCGCTTAATCAAAGCGCGCGAGGTGTGGGATGCCTTTGTGGAAGGAAACTACAAAACAGCCGAGCCCGGTTTGATTTTTTGGAGCAAAAACATCAAATATTCGCCTTCCAATTACGTAGGGCGTCCTATTTCGTGTACCAATCCCTGCGCCGAGGTTCCGCTCGAAAACGGCGGTGCCTGCAATTTGGCTTCCATTAATCTTTCGCGGCTGGTAAAAAACGGTTATCAGAAAAACGCCGAAATCGATTGGGAATTACTGAAAGAGGTTACACGTACGGCCGTTCGCTTTTTGGATAATGTGGTCAGTTGGAACGAACTTTTGAATCCGCTCCCCAAACAACGGGAAGCCGCTTCGGAAACCCGACGTCTGGGATTGGGCATCATGGGAGCCGCCGATATGCTCTACCAATTGGGCATTCTTTATGATTCCGAAGAAGGCATCAATATCATTGAAAAAGTCATGCGCACCATTGCTAATGCGGCTTACCAAACCTCGGCTCAATTGGCAGCGGAAAAAGGCCCCTCACCCATTTTCGAATACGAAAAATATGCTAAAAATCCGTTTTTCCACGAAGCTTTAAACAGCGAAACCCAAGAGATGATTCGTGAAAACGGTTTGCGCAATATTGCCTTGCTGGCCATTGCTCCCACGGGTTCCATCAGTAATATCGTGTTGGGCTTTAAAAACGGCAATAAACATTACATGGGCGTATCTTCCGGCATCGAACCCGTATTTGCCCTATTTTACACGCGCCGCGCCGAATCGTTCGGCAATCAGTTCTTTAAAGTATTCCACTCGTCCGTGCAGGCTTACATCGATATGCACAATTTAAACGATAAGGTCATTAATGCCCTGAGCGAAGCGGAATTAACCGATTACCTGCCGCCCTTCTTCTTTAGCACGGCACACCGCATCAATGCCGAAAAACGGGTGGAAATTCAGGGACGTTGCCAAAAATATGTGGATCACAGTATTTCTTCCACCGTCAATTTGCCGGAGACCGTGGAACCGGAAGTTATTTCCAATATTTACTTGCTGGCCTGGAAAAAAGGCTTAAAAGGCATTACCATTTATCGGGACGGCAGCCGCTATCCGGTATTGCAGGTGGAAGGCCAGAAAACCGAATTCCAAAAAATGAAAGATAAATTGTACAAAATTTTGTTGTCTGATACTCAGGAAGAAGTTACATTAAAAGGCGACGACGTTATCCTGACACCGGACGAACGTTTGACGACGGTGTACCATTATCTGAAAGAAAAAGAGAAGAACAACGCTTTTAAGGAGTAGTGAAGGCCATGTACAGAATCAAGGAAAACAAGTTCGAAATCAAAGAGGTTAAACACGAAGAACCTCTGGACAATGTAACGGATCACATTCTCGAACGCCCGGATGTGGTCAATGCCAAAGTGTACCGGCTGCGCAGCGGCTTTGTGCGCCACAGTGTGTACATTACGCTGGGCTACATCACGCAGAACGGCAAAAACAGACCCATTGAAATTTTTATTAACAGCAAAGACTTAACGAAGAATGCCGAATATGCCGTCTTAACGCGTTTGATTTCCGCCATTTTTCGTAAGTCGGCCAATCCGGTATTTATTTTGGAAGAATTAAGCAGCATTCATGACCCCAACGGCGGCTATCACAAAAACGGCAAATACATCCACTCTTTCTATTCGGAAATTGCCGATGTCATCGAACAATTCTTCCGGGAAATCGGCTGCATGGAAGATGAAGACGAAGGCGACAGTGCCATTGCGCAGCATGTCAACGAAATGTTGAATCCCAAAGCCGAAGCGACCACCGAGGTCAATACCGAGTTTTTCATCTGCCCGGAATGTAATCAAAAAACATTAAAAATGGAAAACGGTTGTTTAACTTGCATCAACCCGGAATGCGGGTACAGCAAATGCGATGAATAATTGACGGCCGTCACTACCGATTTTTGAAATAGTTTGTTTTAAAAGCGAGCCCTGTTTACATTTGGCAAACAGGGCTTTTTCATTTCGGTGCATTTGGAGTTGACAGCATGGCCGACCATGGACATGAGATTATTACATTAAACGATGTTCATTTTGCGTATCGCACGGAGGCGGTGCTACGCGATATTACCTTAAATGTTAAAGCGGGTGAAGTGATCGGCATAATCGGGCCGAACGGCGTAGGGAAATCCACATTGTTAAAAATTTTGGCCGCGCTGTACGAACCCACTCGCGGCAACTATCGTTTGTGCGGAAAGCCGATTAAAGAGTGGAAACGCAAAGAGATCGCCAAACGAATCGGTTTTGTCCCGCAGGGTATTGAACTCTCGTTCGCCTTTACCGTGTCCGAAGTGGTGGCCATGGGGCGCTTTCCCTATTTACAGGGGCTGAACGCACTGGATGCGCAGGGAGCAGAAAAAGTGGAGCAGGCCTTGCAGCTAATGGATTTGAAAGGGCTGGAACATCGTCTGTTTCCCTCGTTAAGCGGCGGAGAGAAACAGCGCGTTCTGATTGCCAGTGTGTTAGCCCAGGACACAAATGTCTTTTTATTGGACGAACCCACATCGGCTCTGGATTTAAAGCATCAAATTACCATTTTAAAATTATTCCGGCATTTGAGCAGAAGCCAACAAAAAGCCGTTGTTCTGGTAACGCACGAGGTGAACCTTGCTTCTCAGTTCTGCGATCGCCTGATTCTATTACACAAGGGAAAAATCGTCAAAGACGGGCCACCGGACGAGGTGTTGCAATTCAATTTGATTCGTGAAGTTTACGGTGTGGATGTGTACATCGATATCAATCCTTTTACCGATTCGATTTATATTTTGCCCTTTGATTTAAAAAACGGTGCCGATCATCGCCTGGGCAGGAATACGACTCCAAACGACGCTGCATCTTTTTCCGATTAAACTTTCCTTTGATTCCGGTCGGGATTGTAATCTAACTACCTGATATTTAGCCTTTGCTGCGATGAAATTTGTGCATGACACGTTCGATTTCCTGAAATAATTCGTCGCTGCGAATGGGCTTGGAAACATATCCGTCCATGCCGGCAGTTAGACATTTTTCGGCATCCCCCTTCATGGCATGGGCCGTTAAGGCGATAATAGGAATATGTTCTCCGTTTTCATTAGCCCTGATTTTTTGCGTGGCCTGAATACCATCCATTACGGGCATTTGCACATCCATTAAAATTAAATCGTATTCTTTTCCTTTTAATTTTTGCAAAACTTCCTGCCCGTTGTTAGCAATGGCTACCTGATTACCCGCTTTTTCGAGTAAACGAACCGCCAATTTCTGATTAACGGGGTTGTCTTCGGCCACTAAAATTTTGTAACGCGGATTCAATTCGCGCACCAAATATTGCGTGACCAACGGCTGAGCTTTTCGGGTTTTCTCTTTTATCTTGGAACGCCCCAGGGTTACTTGAATGGCATTTAAAAATTCCGTCAATTTTATTGGTTTGGGTAAATAGGCATCAATACCTATTTTACGGCAACGATCGCTGTCGCCACGCACACCGCTGGAGGTAAGCATCATGATGGGAATGGAGCGCCACGCCTCTACCTGACGAATTTTCTCGGCTACGGAAAAACCGTCCATTTCCGGCATTTGCGAATCCGTGATAATGAGATCGAAATTTTGATCTTTTTGCAAAAGGGACAGGGCTTCGGGTCCGCTTTCGGCCGTAACCACCGTAATATGATTGCGCTCCATGATGTTTTTTAAATAACGGCGATTAATGGGATTGTCATCGATTAACAAAATGCGTTTACCGCGCACATCTTCCGTGGGAATTAGTTCGGTAGCGGAATCGAACGATTCGGCGTTTTGTAATTGCAAGTCAAAATAAAAGGAAGTTCCCGGCCCGCCTTTTTTCTGATGGGGATAAGTTGACGGGCTTTCCAGCCAAATCTTTCCGCCCATCATCTTTACCAGTTTACTGCTAATGGCCAAACCCAATCCCGTACCCCCGTATTTGCGAGTGGTGGAAGAATCGGCCTGAACGAACGATTCGAAAATCTTGCTCTGTTTATCTTTGGGAATGCCAATGCCCGTGTCGTGCACCCCGAATTTCAAACGCACGTTTTTTTCTTCCATGGCAGCCACTTCCACCTGCAAGACAATTTCGCCTTTCTCGGTAAATTTATTAGCATTGCCGATCAAATTAATCAAAATTTGCCTGATGCGTACGGGATCACCCTTTAAAAAGATGGGCACCTGCGGGCCGATGGAATACACCAATTCTACACCTTTTTCTCTGGCCTTTATGGCCAACGGTTTGATCATCTCGCCGATCATGTCGTAAAAATTAAAATCGATCTGCTCGATGTCCAGTTTGCCGGCTTCTATTTTGGAGAAATCGAGAATATCATTGATGATGGTTAGTAAGGTTTCCGCCGATGATTTTACAATGGACAAATATTCTTTTTGTTCGGGATCCAAAGGTGTATCCAAGGCCAGATCAGTCATACCGATAATGCCGTTCATCGGGGTGCGGATTTCATGGCTCATGTTGGCCAAAAATTCGCTTTTGGCTTTATTCGCTTCTTCCAGCTCTTTTTTGGCCCGTTCCAGTTCACGCGTTTTTTGGCGCAATTTATGATTCTGTAGCAGGATTTCCCAGTATTCCACATTTAACTTTTTTATGACAAAACTTAAATAAATGTAAAAAATACCCAATAAAATTCCCCAGGCAAAAAACTTGGTATCACCCCCAAAAAAAGAGACAAAAATGATGGGAAGCAACAAAACGGAAATGGAAGCCTGGCTCAGGCGATAGAAAGGAGCCAGTGCAGTAACCCCGCCCGTACCAAGGCCACTGATGATCACTAACAAAGTCAATGTGTTTAGATCCAATCCGTAATAGGACAGTGAAAATGCCGCCAGCCAGCCCCAAACGGTACCGATA
Organism: uncultured Caldithrix sp.; assembly: GCA_964532875.1. Taxonomy (GTDB): domain Bacteria; phylum Calditrichota; class Calditrichia; order Calditrichales; family Calditrichaceae; genus Caldithrix. Next base: position 11,088 of record CAZHIZ010000089.1, read on the forward strand.
CCGATTGTCAATGCGGTAAATAAGTGTTTCCACAGAAGCGTTGATTTTTGCGTATCCTTATTAATGACCCATGAAGAAATAAAACGGGCAAAACTGAAAAGCAAGATAAGAGCGGAAGCCGGCCAAAACAGTTGCGGAAAATCCTTGGGTATCGTTGTTGTGAAATAGAGAATGATTAATATAGCCACGTACATCAAGGGCCCGGATCTGGAACGCCGGTCCATTTCGGTCAGGGATATCTTTTCCAGTTTTCGCAAATCGTTTTTTCGGGATGATAACGCTAAACGTTTGCGAATAAATTTCGGTATCATGAATGCCTCAATATGTTTCGTTTTTTTTGATAATCGGAAAACCCGAGAAGAACAAAAGAAAAAATTAAAAACTGCAAAGTTTCCGCGGCCTGAATGCGTTTGATGTTTTCATGAAACCATTTTATGAACATCGTTCAATATCAGGCAAGGTTGTATTAAATATAGGGGAAAAACGGTCAGCGCAGAATTCGTCGGATAACAATTAGGTGACGACGGTAGTAAGGGTTCGACAGGCGTTCGATGACCACGCCGCGCGTTTGTGAAGCGTGGATGAAATGACCATGGCCCAAATAAACACCTACGTGTTCCGTTCCTTCGTCTGTTTTAAATCGGAAAAATAGCAGATCACCGGCTTTTAAATACGGCGCGCGCACGGCATATCCCAAAACGCGTTGTTTGGCGGCATTGCGGGGTAACTTGTAATGAAAGACTTCTTTGTACAATTGAACGGCCAATCCCGAACAGTCGATGCCCTGCCGATCATTCCCGCCCCAGCGGTAGGGAACTCCGATCCATCGTTCAGCCGCTTGTTGCAATTGATTTTGAGGCTTCGCATCCAGAGCCATATCGGCCCGACTGCTAAAACGAGTGGCGGGTTTACAACCAAGAAGGATCATCAAAGCCAACCACGTCAAAAACGTTCGGGTTTTCATGGGATTACCAATCCCGGTTTTTGATCAAAAGCGTCAATTCTTCCAAATAGTGGCGGTAGGTATTGTCCGGTAATTTTTGCAGCGCTTTTAGGGCGGCATCATAATAGGAGCTAAATAAATTTTTGACCTCTTCAGCCACGGAACTTTGAACCAAAGCCGTTTTAAATTCCTGAAACGACATTTTTTGTAAATTGACATTCATGCGTTGCTGTAAAAGGATGGTTAAAATGGTTTGTTTGTGTTGGCGGTAATCGCTGCCCACATTTTTACCTAATTTTTTTTCGTCGGCCATGGTGTCCAGCCAATCGTCCTGTACCTGAAAGGCCATGCCCAGAGCATGCCCGAAATTGCGCAGTGCGCCGATATGCTCTTCGGCAGATTGGGCGGATAAGGCCCCCAATTCGCAGGACAATTCAATTAAAACGGCGGTTTTGCGGCGGATCATCTCGAGGTAACGATCGTAGGTGACCTTTGTTTGCTGTTCGAACATTTTGTCCAGCCCCTGCCCTTCACAAATAATGAGCATGACATCCGTAAAACGCCTAGTCATACGCAACAAATCGCCGGACGGGCTTTGCAATAACTTCTGGAAAGCCAAGCCCATCAATCCGTCACCGGCCAGAATAGCGGTGGCCACATCCCATTTGGTGTGTACGGTGGGTTGGCCGCGTCGTGTGGTATCCGCATCCATGATATCGTCATGGACTAACGTAAAATTGTGCAACATTTCGACGGCAACGGCCGGATACACGGCGTGTTGCAGTGTACCGCCGCAAGTAAGTGCGGACAAAATGGTTAATAAGGGACGGATGCGTTTACCCGGCAATTGCAACACGTATTGGATGGGTTCATAAAAAAGGGGAATTTCTTCCCCTTCGCCCACATTTTGCATGTATTCCTGTAATAAATCCAAATAGGGTTGCAGCTTATTAAAGAAAATTTTTTTCTGATCTGACATTAATACTCAAACCGATTCTTGATGATGTCGAAAATTTCTTCACTTGTTTTGGCTTGCAAAATGGCATCGCGAAGTTCTTTGTTTTTCAAGTTTCTGGAAATGACGGCCAGTGTTTGAATGTGGGGACCGGACGTATCTCGGGGCGAAAGCACCAAAAAAATGATATTGGCCGGTTTGCCGTCCAGAGATTCAAAATCGACTCCTTCGGGTTTAACGCCCATGGCAATGACCAGTCGATCCACACCGTCGGTTTTGGCATGGGGTATGGCCAGGCCGTTTTCCAACCCCGTACTTAAATATCCTTCCCGGGCTAATACATCCTGGAGGGCAACTTCCCGATCGCGCAAATGGTTGTTTTTGTACAGCAAATCCAGCAGCTCTTCAATCACCTGAAATTTCGTTTGACCCTTTAAATGCGGTGTAATGTGTTCCTTGGGCAAATATTCGTACAGTTTCATTTTTCCTCCAATTCTGTATGTTTGCAAAATATATCCAATTATTAAAATCGTGTCAAACCTTAGCCCCATAAATTAACGATTTTTATGGAATTTCTTTTGTCGGAAGAATACCCTGTGGAGTAATTTTTATTGTTGAAAAAAATGGTTGTAACAATATGGCTTCTCATTTACTGTTTTAAAGAAAAGTAAGAT
>CAZHIZ010000090.1:0-2588 GCA_964532875.1 uncultured Caldithrix sp.
TCGTGCAACTTATCTTGCCATTTAAGGATGCGATCAATCACTTCGCGCACAGCCCCCTTGCCACCTTCCGCTACGGTCACGTAATCGCAAATCGCCTTCACTTCATCCCGAGCATTAGCCACAGCAACACTAAAACCCACGCGCTTCAAGATGGGCAAATCCAGCACATCATCGCCAATGTAACACACTTCTTCATCTTTCAACTCGAAGTCCCGAATCACTTTTTCATATTCCGGTAGTTTGTTAAAATTGCCCTGCGAAACCACATCGATTTTCAATTCCTGAGCACGACGTTCCACCAAAGCCGACATGCGTCCGGTGATGATCCCTGTTTTTAATCCGGCCTTACGAGCCAACGTAATGCCCATCCCGTCCTGAACATTAAAAATTTTTAATTCATCCCCGGATGAAGAATAAATAATTTCCCCGTTTGTCAAAACGCCGTCCACATCCATTAAAATCATTTTAATTTTGGAAATTTTTTTGCGCATCTTTCCCCTTTATTCTCATTTTTGACACAAACACAACTACCGTTTTGCTAAAGCCTGAATAATAGCCGGACAAAACAGAGGCAAATCATCCGGCCGTCGACTGGAAATCATATTGCGATCAACGACTAACGGTTTGTCCACCCAATGAGCTCCAGCGTTTTCCAGATCATCTTTAATACCCGGTGTCGATGTGCAGGTGAATCCCTTGACAATTCCGGCAGAAATGGCAATCCATCCACCATGACAAATGTGGGCCACCACCTTGCCTGCCTCAAAAATAACACGCGTTATTTCTTTGACTTTCGGCAATCGACGCAACCGATCCGGGGCAAATCCGCCCGAAAGAATAAGTCCGTCGAAATCACCGGCCTGCAGTTGGTCAATGGCCATGTCCGCTTTACAAGGATAGCCGTTTTTGCCTTTGTAGATTTTATTGACGTCCGGTGCAGCCACAATGACCTCTGCCCCGGCCTCCTGCAAGCGAATTTTAGGATACCAGAGTTCCAGGTCTTCGTACAAATCTTCAACAAAAAACAAAATACGTTTGCCTGCTAATTCCATTTGTACCTCCCTCACTTTTTTAACTCCCACACACATGATCTTATGCGGTTTTTTCTTTTTGCAAAGCCTTTTTTCGATCGATGTAATCAAACGTAAATTTGTACACTAACAAAAGGGAAAAGGCTAAAAATCCCACGCCGGCATAAAAATACCAAATGTAATGCGCATGGTTGTAAGCCGTAGCCAATTGAGCCTGCGTTAACGTATGGGGATCCGGACAGTACTTATCCAGCAAATAGCCGCTGGAAACAAAGGCAAATAAATTGGCAAAAAAGGTTGTTAAATTCTGATAGCCCAAATACAGACCTTCTTCCCCCTTGGGCGCTTGTTTGGAAGCATATTCCAAAAATCGCGGTGAAAGAAAGGTTTCGGCCAGGCCTTGCAAGGCGATGCCCACAATCAAAGTGATGGTAACGGGATGCAAGGAGATCAATCCTAAAATAGACACATGGTTACCACCGGCCCAGCGCGTTAGAAACGGACTTAAGGAAATTGTTAATGCGGAAAAGGGAATAATAAGCAAGCCGATACCGATGGAGCTGACCGGCGATATTTTTCGCACAAGATGCGTTATGGGAACCACTAAAAGGACGACGACCAATGGATTGATATTGGCCAACCATTCCGGTGAGGCATGCTCCCCCACCAGACGTAAGGTGTATTTGGGCATGGTGGCGTAAAGCTGATGCTGAATGGCCCAAAAACCGGCCACGATAAGGATGAGTAGCATAAAACGCACATTCTTCAAAACGCGCAGCAATCCGTTCATGGCTTCTTTAAAACTTTTACCCTGACCGGTCGTATCGATATCCCTGTACCAGATAAAAACAATTATCAAAGCCAAAAAGGCCACAATGGCTGCGTAAAGATTGATGTATCGCAGTCCCAAATCCACACGCAGGGGTTTGGCAATGGTTTTACCCAAGAAGGCTCCGATATTTACCATCATGTAAAAAATGGAATAAGCGCGCGCCCGATTTTTTTCGTCCGAGGCCTTGGCCGCCGTTCCCGAAATAATCGGCTTGACAAAGGCACCGCCCAACATGATAAAAGCCAAAGCCGTCACCGCCACTAACTTGGTAGGCCAGAGGCCTAACAAAAGATAGCCGAAACTCAACAGGGCAAAAGCCAAAATCAGTGCGCGCCGAAAGCCCATTTTATCGGCCAATGCCCCGTTAAATGCCGGTAGCATGTAAATGAGCGAAGCAAACAGACCGGACACCCATCCGGTTTCCACATCCGTAAAACCGACTTCACGAGTTAAATAAACCGCCAGAACAATAAACATGCCGTAAAAAGCGGCTCGTTCGAATAATTCAATAATATTGGCCACCCAAAATTCACGGGGAAATTTCCAGGTCAGTCCGGAATCCTTCATGTAGTAACTCCTGCGATTAAATTCATTTCTGATTTATTTTAATAAAACCAGGGGAATCGTTAAAGGCAACAGGGACCCGGTTCTCTCGATACGCCCTTCGGCTCAGACGGAGAGCACCCGAAAACCGGTGCATGCCATTTCGAAGATCCACCCACCAC
>CAZHIZ010000090.1:2688-13418 GCA_964532875.1 uncultured Caldithrix sp.
CAGACGGAGAGCACCCGAAAACCGGTGCATGCCATTTCGAAGATCCACCCACCACCAGACCCTTTACCCTTTAATCTTTAATCTTTCTTCTTAACCCTGAGCCCCCAAAGTTCTTCCGCCTCTGGCGGAATCCGGCTATTGCAGGACCCATCTCCAGTTCCAAAATCCTCCGCCGCCGCCACATCCGTTTCCCGACTATTTCTTCTTCAATACCGACTCGTATTCCTTGTAATCGTAAATACCCACTTCGTCGTAGGGTAAATGGGGTTTAATTAACTCGTCGATGGCCTTTGCCTGCCGCAGCAGCTCTTCCAGCTTTTGCAACGGTAACATGCTGGCGGCATCGCACAGGGCGCCGTCGCAATCGGGATGGGTTTCAATGAACAAAGCATCCACCCCGGCCGCCACGCCGGCCCGCGTCAAGCCGAAAATAAATTCCTTGGCCCCACCACGGCGATCACTGCTGCTCACCCCGTATTTGCGAATGGCATGGGTCGTATCCAGCACGACGGGATAGCCCAAATCACGCATGATCTTCAAATTGCGCATGTCGATGATCAAATTGTGGTAGCCGAAGAATGTCCCGCGTTCGGTTAAGAGAATTTGATCGTTGCCCTGACCCGTTATTTTGTTAATTGCCGTTTGCATGTCCGAGGCCGCCAGAAATTGCCCTTTTTTCACATTGATAACTTTACCCGTTTTAGCCACGGCCAACAGCAACGACGTTTGCATGGACAAAAAAGCCGGTATTTGAATAACATCCAGCACCTCGGCACAGGCCGGTGCATCGTGTTGATCGTGAATATCCGAGAGCACGGGAATGCCGAAAGTCTCCTTCACCTTCTGCAAAATGCGCAGGCCCTTCTCCAGCCCGGGCCCCTGATAGCTGGTAGCCGAAGAACGATTGTCTTTTAAATAAGACGATTTAAAGATCAGGGGCATGCCCAACCGATCGGCAATGGCTTTTACTTTCTCGGCTGTACCCAACACAATGTCTTCGCTTTCGATGACACACGGCCCCGCAATGAGTACCAGGGGGTGACCCTCGCCGATGGCAATATTTCCCACGTGAACTGTTTTCATTTATGCCTCCAGATTATTTGCTAAGTTAATGAATATTTAGTTGAATGGTTGAATAGTTTAATGGTTGAATGGGAAAAATTTCTTTCTTCATTTTCGCATCTTTAAGCCGATTATCTCACACAATTTCATACAACGAATATTTTCTTCCTTTGTCATTCTTCCGAAAACTACCTCGGCAAGCGCAGACCCATACCAAAAGCCACAAACCAATCGGCGGCTTGCGAATTTAATCCTTTGCCCCCGTAAATGTAGGCAATGCTGTTTCGTTTGATGAGCAGATTCAATCCCCCGTCAAAATACATCTCGGCTTTGGTTGCCACGGGGTGTCTGGCAGAAAATTCAATAAATGTGGAGGTTTGCGGCGAAAACTCCACTTTTAAATTAACCGCGTAGAAATACTGCACATCGCTATTGTTGCGATATTTCACGGCCACGTTGTAATTGAAGCTGGCCGCATCGCTCAAAGGATGCGAGGCCAACAAAGCCAGCTCCGGCTCGATGAATTTGGAAACGACCTGACGCGAGCCCAGAGGCAAATCGGCCTGAAGCAGAAACGAAGCATTGGGTACAAATCCCCGTTTGTGTTGTAAAAAATGCCATTTTGCGCCTAAAGATACCCCCTGCACGGTGGCCAAACTGCTCTTACGGCTTAGTTCTTTTTCCCGCTGGTACAAAAATCCGCCGCTCAGCCGAAGTTCCAATTGCTTGCTTAAACCGAAGCGAATTAAAGTTGTGGCAATGCGAAAGCGTTTTTGCTCCAAATTGGGATTATCCGGAAATTTGCTATCCTGTTGATAGGCCGCTTCACTTTCGATTTGGAAACGGTATTTCCGCACCGTATTAAAATCGTTACTCATTCCGGGCTGATCCACCTTAATGGCGCCGTAATATTGCCCGAAAACAAACTGAGCACTTAAAAAAAGTATTAAAATGACACCTGATGACCGCATGCCGCCTCCCTGTCGAAAAAGATGGAGATTCTCAAAATATGAATTTCGGGGAATTCCGGCCGCTGGGCTTATTCCCCGCTTGATCAAATGTACAAAGTCGCTGCATTAAAATCAAAACCGCTTGCCGGGTACCGATCGCCGGGCGGCGAACTCACCCGTTGAAAGTAGTCAAAAACAAACTTGATTCGCAAAACCATCATGCTTATATTTTCGACCGAACAGTCGGTCAATTTAAGCACGGAGACAGCAATGCCTAAAATCGTTGATCGCCGGGAAAAACGCAACCAAATTCTGCAGGCTGCTTTAAATGTCTTTTCGAGCAAAGGTTTCGATAATAGTAAAATGGCCGATATTGCCCGACAGGCCGGCATTGGTAAGGGCACGATTTACGAATATTTTAAAAGCAAAAAAGAGGTCTTTTCCGAACTCTTTCTATTTTTGTTTCGTGACTTCGATCGGGAGTTCGAACGCCGGCTTACCGGCGTAAGCGACCCTGTGGAAAAACTGCGCCTGATTGTACGCATTTATTTTGTTGATTTTATTGAGCAATACGGCGACTTCGTTAAAATCGTCATCGAATTTTGGACGGCCGAAATCCGCTCGGAAAACAATTGGCAAGTACAGGATTTAAATTTACCGTCCATCTATGATCATTACACCCGATTGATCGCTGAAGTCATTGAAGACGGTGTCCGGCAAAAACGTTTTCGACCAGTGGATGCCCGACGATATGCGGCCATGCTTTTAGGCCTTTTCGACGGCATGTATTTACAATTATTCCTAAACGTCAATCGAACATCTCCAGAAGATATGGCACAATCTATTTTGGAATTATTTTTAAACGCGTTAACCAATACAAAAAAATAGGGAACGAGGCATGAAACAAATTTTTGGCACTCCCTTGGTAATTCTTTCGGTAGCGTTATTGTTGCTGGGAACAAATAAAAGCTTCGCCGATCAAAAGGCGACGGCCATCGTACAAAGAGCCAACGATTTAATGCGTGGCAAAAGTTCCTACTCCGAAGCGACCCTGACCATCATTAAACCGCGCTGGTCGCGGACGATGGGCATGAAAATCTGGGCTCTGGAACCCGATTACGCTCTTATTCTGATCACCAAACCGGCCCGCGACAAAGGAACGGTAACACTCAAACGCAAACGCGAAGTCTGGAACTGGATTCCATCCATTCGCCGTTTGATTAAAATTCCGCCTTCCATGATGCTTCAGCCCTGGATGGGATCGGATTTTACCAATGACGATCTGGTACGCGAATCGTCCATCGTTCAGGATTACACGCACACCATCATCGGCAGCGATACCGTGGATTCGTACCCGTGCTACAAAATACGTTTTGATCCCAAACCCAATGCCGGAGTGGTTTGGGGCAAAATCATCGCCTCTATTTCTAAGGGAAAGTATCTGTTTTTAAAGGCGGAATATTATGATGAAGACGGACTTCTGGTAAAGACGATGCTCGGTTCCAAAGTAAAACGCCTGGGCGGCCGGCTCTTGCCTTCCCGCATGGAAATTATTCCGCACAACAAACCGCATCAAAAAACGATTTTCGAATATCAAAAAATCATTTTCAATCTAAAATTAAATCCGTCGTTCTTCTCCAAACAAAATATGAAAAGACTGCATTAACAGGGGGCGTTCATGTATTTGAATTTAAGCTGGCGCAATGTTTGGCGAAACAAAAAAAGAACGGTCATTGCCGTCGCCTCTGTCTTTTTTGCCGTGATAATCGCCGTCAACACACGTTCCATGCAATTGGGATCTTATGCTTACATGATCAAATCCACTGCCCATTTTTACACGGGATTTTTACAGGTACAGCAAAAAGGATTCTGGGACAACCAATCTCTGGATTACACACTGGATGCCGATAGTATTAACCTGCCAGCCATTGCCTCCGTACCGCATGTGACCGCTTGCGCTCCCCGTCTGGAATCGTTTGCACTTCTCTCCTACGGAAACGAAACACATGTGGGACAGGTTGTGGGCATCGATCCGCAAATGGAACAGCAGGCCACCCAATTAAAAAATCACCTGATAAAAGGACGCTATTTGCATCAAAACGATCGCGGTGTACTCATAGCTCAGGGATTGGCTAAAATGTTGGGCATTTCCGTAGGCGATAGCCTGATTTTGTACGGGCAGGCCTACCAGGGACAAATTGCCGCCGGTTTGCTCCCCGTAGCCGGTATCATTAAATATCCCATTAGTGATTTAAATAATTCGATGGTTTTTCTATCCTTACCCGTAGCGCAAGAAGTTTATCTGACCGGAAATCGCTTGACCTCCGTGGCCATCATGATCGATCAAAACCGGCATCTCGAAGACGTTAAAAATCGCTTAAAGAAAGTGATTCCCGCCCATTATGCCCTGGTGGATTGGAAAACCATGATGCCGGAATTACATCAGGATATTCAATTCGACAATGTGTCGGGCCAGCTCATGTTGGCCATTTTGTACGTGGTCATTGCTTTTGGAGTTTTCGGTACGGTCATCATGATGATCAACGAGCGTAAACGGGAATTCGGCATTTTAATGGCCGTGGGCATGAAAAAGACACGCTTATTATTCGTAACTTTTTACGAAATCGTTTTTATCTCGTTTTTAGGTGCTCTTTCCGGAATGGCCGCGGCCGTACCCATTGTCTGGTATTTTTCGCTGCATCCCATCCGTATGAGCGGCGAAGCAGCCAAAATTTACGACATGCTGGGACTGGAGCCGATTTTTTCCTTTAGCACCGATCCCACCATCTTTTTGAATCAGGCACTGGTGGTCTTTTTAATCGCCTTAATCACTTTTGCCTATCCTTTACTATTTTTGAAACGTTTGGAAATCAATCGGGCCATTCGATCTTAAAATCAAGGAGATACACATGCTGTTTTCCTTAGCCTGGAAAAATATCTGGCGTAACAAAAGCCGCAGTCTGGTGGTTGTGTTAGCCATTGCCTTCGGCCTGTGGGGCGGACTTTTTTCGGACGCCCTGATGATCGGCATGGGCGAATCCATGGTCAATACGGCCATCGACCGCGACTTGGCCCATGTACAATTGCATCGCCCCGATTACGATGCCACCAAAAGCATTCGTCTGTTCATTCCCAACGGTAAACAAATGGCGGATTCCATTCGTCATTTACCCGATGTGGCCGGGGTTTCGGCCCGCACACGCTTTAGCGGCATTGCTTCTTCCGCCACATCGTCCTTTCCCGTGCAAATTAGCGCGATTGTGCCCGGGCAAGAAAAATCCGTAACGCGCCTGTACGAGAAAATGATTCGGGGCACCTATTTTAATTCCAATCATGATAATGCCATCGTTATCGGCAAAGATTTAGCCAAGCGTCTTAAGTTACGCCTTCATTCCAAAATTGTTCTGGGATTCGAAGGCCCGCACGGTGATTTGATTAATATTGCCTGCCGCGTGGTGGGCATTTACCACAGCGAATCGTCCCGCTTTGACGAACGGAATGTCTTTCTTAAGCAGGATTACCTAAGCAACGTTTTAGGCGGCAAGACCTACATTCACGAGATTGCCGTGCGCTGCACAAACTCTAAATTTGCCCGTCCCGTCAGTGAACGGCTCAAAAAACGCTATCCGCATCTTTTAGTGCAAACCTGGCAAGAACGGGATCCTTTAATTGCTTTTACCTCGAATCTCATGATCGAATACAGTTACTTTTTTCTGGTGTTTATTTTGCTGGCTGTCCTGTTCGGGATTACCAACACCATGCTCATGTCCGTAGTGGATCGCATCAAAGAATTGGGCATGCTCATGGCGATCGGCATGAAACAAATCCGCGTTTTTCTGATGATCTTGCTGGAATCGCTTTTGCTTTCGCTAACCGGCGGATCGGTGGGAATTCTTTTGGGTGTAGTAACCATTCAACTTACGGCAAATACGGGGATCAATCTATCGGTTTTTCGGGCCAGTTTGGAATCATTTGGCGCCAGTGCCGTTATTTACCCGACCTTGCCCTTGGCCATGTATTTTATTCTGACGATTTTGATTATCATCACGGCCAATATTGCCGGGCTACTGCCGGCCTGGAAGGCCATCCGTTTGCAACCGGCCGAAGCAATTCGGGCCGGATAATTCAAAAACACGGCGTTGATTTTCCGGACAGGTCGCCAGAAAAATAAGGCACCATTCGGCAGGTAACGCAAACACTTGGCAGCCGCCGACCTGCGGAATCGGAGCCGCAAATGACACGAAGCGATCTTTAATAAATTCGAATTAAAAAATTACTGCTAACAAGGGGAAGAACCATGGCCTTAATTCAGGTGGAACATTTGTCCAAAACGTACGATGCTACGGCCGTGCCGGTGCATGCTTTACGCGATGTGAATGTAATTTTCGAGCGCGGCGAATTTACAGCCATAGTGGGTCCTTCCGGCTCGGGGAAAACAACGTTTTTGAATATGTTAGGTGGCCTGGACAAACCCACAGACGGCCGCATTCTCATTGACGGTAAAAATTTGCTGGACCTGAGCGGGAGTGCATTGACCGAATACCGCCTGCATCACATCGGTTTTGTTTTTCAGGCCTACAATTTAATCCCGGTTTTTTCGGCTCTGGAAAACGTGGAATTTATCATGTTGCTGCAAGGAAAAGAGAAGAAAGAACGACGGCAGCGCGCCAGGGAGTTGTTGGAGGCCGTTGGCTTGGGCGATCGCTTACATGCCCGGCCGGCTCAGCTTTCCGGTGGTCAGCAACAGCGTGTGGCCGTGGCGCGGGCTCTGGCTTCCCGGCCCGAATTCGTTCTGGCCGACGAGCCGACGGCCAACCTGGATTCTCACGCGGCCGATGCCCTGCTGACGTTAATGGAAAATTTAAACAGTCAATACAACATGACCTTCATTTTTTCCACGCACGATGCGCGGGTCATTCAACGGGCACATCGGGTGATTACCTTACATGACGGAGCGGTTGAACGCGATGAAATCATTCAAAAATAAAATCCGTTTTTACCTTTTTTTCTGGTGGATCGCATTGGCCTGGCCTTTGGTCGCCGCGGGTCAAAACCTGCAATATTCCGGTTACGCCAAATATCTTTTTTCCGTTGGTAAATATCCTTTTTTAAAACAACGTCTAAGTGATCATTTACTGCATGTGCGACTTAACAGCCGGTACTATTTTTCCGACAGGTGGAACGCCGCCCTGGAAGCCCGCTTGCGTTTTTATTACGGCTCTTCTGTGGAAAAAATCCCAAACTTTAAATCGGAAATTAAACACCACTATTCCTTGCGCAACTTGGGTCTGGAATTTTTAAGCACTGCAAATCATCTGGGCTATGCCGAAATTGATCGCGCTTATCTGGATTATCAGGGCGATTTTACGGAAGTAACCATAGGCCGGCAGCGCATTCCCTGGGGTACCAGTTTGGTTTGGAACGTAATCGATTTGTTTAATCCCCTATCGTTTCTGGATTTTGATTACGAAGAGCATCCCGGAGCGGATGCCTTGCGGGCTCAATATTTTACCGGCCCCGTCTCACACCTGGAATGGGTTGTCGCTCCCCACCCCCGTTTGAACAACAGCACCTGGGCCCTAATGTGGGCCACTCATAAAGGAGAATATGATTTTTATTTTTTAGGCGGGTTGAAGCAGCGGAGACGCATCTTGGGCTTTGCTTTTTCCGGCTACATTGGCGATGCCGGTTTGCGCGGCGAATTAAAGGTGAGCGATGCCCCGCAGAAGGGGCTGCGTTCTTGGGCGAATGTTTTTGCCGGCCCTTTAAACCGTCAAAATAAAGCGAATATTCAGGCGGTTCTTTCTTTCGATTATGCTTTCGCCAATAGCTTTTACACGCACAGCGAAATCTATTACAATCGCGACGGCCTATCGGACAAAACGAGCGGCCTTTATTGGAATCAAATTCAGCGGGTAGATATGCTCAGCCCGGCCCGTTGGTCGCTATTTCAAGAATGCGCGTACGACCTTAGCCCTTTATTGCGCGCCGACGTCTTTTTGATGCTAAATCCTGCGGATCATTCGCTCATTTGGGCGCCTTCTCTCAGTTGGAATGCTCTGGCCAATCTGGATATCTATCTTATCGGATTTTTAACGCACGGGGATGCGTTCACCACGTTCGGTTCCATGGGTAAGGCCGGCTATTTGCGTTTTAAATATTCGTTCTGAAATGTTGATCTTTAAAATGCGGAACGGTAAGATTGTGCCTCAAAAATCCGTAAGGGTGTGTTTTAATAAATCCCTTAGCGTCCGGCCCAAAACGAGCTTAAAAGTAAACCCAATACACGCTGGCAATGGCGATGACGGTTACGACGAGGTGCATGGGTAAACCGATACGCAGAAAATCTCTGAAACGATACCCGCCCGGGCCGTACACCATGACGTTGGTCTGATAACTGATGGGTGTGGCAAAACTGGACGAAGCGGCAATGGCCAAAGTTAAAATAAACGGGCGCGGATCGACCTGCAGTTGACTGGTAACCGATAGAACCACGGGAAACACCAGTGCGGCCGTGGCATTATTGGTTATGATATTGGCATAGCCGCTGGTAAGCAGAAAAATAGCCGTGATCACGCCCACGGTTCCGGCCACACTTCCCCATTGAATAATGTAACGGGCCAACACCTGAGCCACTCCGGAATTTTTAATCCCGGCGGCAATGCCAAAGGCAGCGGCAATGATAATCAACACGCGAAAATCCACCGATTCCCGCGCTTCTTCCAGAGTTACGGTTTTGGTAAGCAGTAAAATCATAACGGCGACACCGGCGGCAACGATGATGGGCATTAGACGCAAGACGAAAAGCACGATCATTAAAATAAGTGTTCCCACGGCAATAATCTGATTTTTAAGGGGTTTGGAAGGGACCAAATCGCTTTCGGAAATCAAGAAAAAGTCACGGGAATTGTACCATTTGCGCATGAAACTTTTGTGGGCCAAAATCAACAGCGTATCACCGGCGCGCAGAACGATGTCTCCGATTTTCTTTTGAATGCGCTCCCCGTTCCGATGAATGGCAATAATCACCGCATCGTATTTTTCGCGGAATTTACTTTCGCGTACATTGCGGCCTACCAAAGGCGAACTATCGGAAATCACCACTTCAAACGGACGAATTTGCGACGAATCGTATTTTTTTAAATCCAATTGCGCATCGTGAATAACCTGCAGGCCCGGGGTTTTCTGTAATTCGAGGATGGTTTTGGGCAAACCGGTAAAAAATAAACGATCCCCTACTTGAATGTGTTCGTCCGGCCGGGCCGGTGCAATAATATGCCCGTTGCGTTCGATTTGAAACAGAAACAAACCTTTCAAATGGCGCAACCCGGCTTCTTCGATGGTTTTGCCAATGCCTTTGTATTGGGCTGTAACCTTTAATGCCACCACAAATTCGCGCGTATTGGCCTGCAGCTCCAACATGGCCATTTTCCGATCCGGTAAAAGTTTAGGCCCGAAGAAAATCAAAAAAAGCAATCCCCCGATGGCCACGGGTAAGCCGATTTTAGTAATTTCGAACATGCCCAGACCGGGCATACCACTTTGCTCCATTAGGCCGTAAATGATCAAATTAGTGCTGGTACCGATTAAGGTGCACATTCCGCCCAACATGGCGGCGTAAGAGAGGGGAATAAAAAATTTGCTGGGGGATAAATCCATGCGCTCCGTCCAGCTTTTTAAAGGGGGGATGAGCAAGGCCACTACCGGTGTATTGTTAATAAAAGCCGAAATAGCCGAAACTGGGAAAAGAATACGGCTTAATTTGCGGGTAATGGAAGAATGATTTTTCCGGCCGAATAAATAAACCTGCAAACTGCTCATTAAGCCGGAATTGTTAAGCCCGGCGGCGACAATAAACAGAAAAGCAATAGTCAGCATACCTTCATTGGAAAAACCGGCAAAGGCTTCGTTTACGCTCACCACTTTCCCTAACAAAAGCAAAAATAAGGCTGCCAGGATGGTCAGTTCGGTCTCGAACCATTCTTTGAGCAAGACAATGGTCATCATTGTAATAATCGCCACGGTGTACCAGAACTGAAAAGGCATACTCGATCCCTGTTTTATTTGCAAGAAAAGATAATCGACCCGATGGTTGCGTACTTGAAAATCATTTCCTTTAATTTTAAGAAAAGTATTTAAAAACAGAATAATAAACAAGACTTGACGGGCCTCAAAAAAGAGATTAAAAAAAATAAATCAGCCATGGCAAAAAGGACGGGAATCCGTCGAGATGATTCTGCTAATCGGGCATTTGTAATTTTCTAAGGGGAATTGGCCCCGCAACAGTGGGATTCCGCTTTCTCCGGGAGAACTATGCGTTAATTATTTACCCATCGCTTTGGGTAATACATTTTTCTTCCCGTAAGGGACAAGGAGACAATAGCCCGCCGATTCATCACGGTTGAAATGCGTGCACAATAATCAGATGTCCCTAAGGGACATTTTATTTTGTGTGGTTTTGCCCTTTTCCCCGGCAGTGAACTGCCGCGCTATTCTCAAACATACCTACGGGATTTAATTTTGGGATTGAAAACGATGCGCAGGATTTCTGGGCCAGAAAAGCTGCACCAACCGGTTCTCGAGTGTCCTCCGTCTGAGCCGGAGAGCGTATCGAGAGAACCGTGCCGCCGTTGCTTTGATGCGTTCCCGATTTGGGGCAAAGACACTTGAAAAGGGGTGGCGGCTTCTAAAGAAAAATTTAGAAATCCTGATTTTCCC
>CAZHIZ010000091.1:0-13381 GCA_964532875.1 uncultured Caldithrix sp.
GTGGGAAGGAGGCACCAACCGGTTCTCGAGTGTTCCGACAACGTCGGAACGTATCGAGAGAACCTTTCCCCTGTTGCCTCGTTACACTCCCGCCTATGGCGGGACCACTCGGCAACCGGATGGCGGCAACAAAGGAAAATCTAAAACTAACTAAATTACACCATATTTCACGTCCCGTCAGGGACGAGGTGAAAATAGCCCGCCGATTCATCGGCGGGGGAAAATGAACAAACCAAAACAATTCCGTCCCGTTAGGGACGGTTGAAAGGGTGAATTGGCAATTTGGCTCTCTTTTAAGGTTCCCTTAAAAATGGTGATTATTGCTTAGATACCTTTCTTTGGGCCAGGATCCAGTACAAAGAGATACCTGTGCCATTGTTGGGGGTAACAACGAATTTTTGTTGTAAAAGGTTTGAAACCCGGCATTAGTAAATGGAGCTCGTGAACTCCCGAAGCAATCGAATCGGATTTAAATGGAGCGGTGCCTAAAGAATCACCGTCCAGAAAAATCTGTGCACCGGAAGGTATCGTAAGAATATGCAGCATGCTGCGTCCCGTATCCGGTTCTTGCGGAAAATTCCAATTAAACTTTTGGGCCGGATAAATAGGAAATTCAAAATAGAGTATGGCGCCGGTCGAAATATTTTGCACAACGGCCCGATGCCGGCCCTGTAATAAGGGAGGAAATTCAATCGTCGGTCCCCGAACAATCCTTTCTTTATTATGATCGATACGTACACGATAGCGAGACGAATCGGCTTTAATTTGGGCGTAACCGATATTTTTTTGTTGTAGATAACCAAACATGAAAAATGCAGCAATTAAAGAGGCGGCCGCCACAATTGTTTTAATGGCCAACCAACGCCCGTTGGAAAAACGCTGCATTAAATCCGGAATAACCGTTTGCACGGCAGACGGTTCGTTCTTATCCAATCCATTTAAAAAGCGGGCCATAATGCGCTTTTTTTGATTACGAACCTGCCAGGGAAGAAAACGTTCCAAATCGTTAATCAATTCCGTGGCACTTTGATACCGTTTCTGAGGCGCATGGCGCAGGCATTTTTTAACAATTTTACGAAGACGATAGGGAATGGCTGGATTAACCCGTTGGATGGGTTGATAGTGGCCGCGAATGATGCGCGTAATCACTTCACTCTGGTTGGAACCCTCGAAAGGTTTGATGCCCGTCAGCATTTCGTAAAGCAAAATTCCCAGAGAAAACAAATCGCTTTTGGGAGTTAAAGTTTCGCCGTTAGCTTGCTCCGGCGACATGTAGGCCGGCGTGCCGACAATCATGCCCGTGATGGTGAGCCGCGTAGAAAGATCATCCCGCGCAATACCAAAATCGATTAGCTTAACGCTGCCGTCGTAACCGACCAAAATGTTGGACGGCTTGATGTCGCGATGGATGATGTTGCGG
The DNA here is from genome assembly GCA_964532875.1 of uncultured Caldithrix sp. Lineage (GTDB taxonomy): Bacteria > Calditrichota > Calditrichia > Calditrichales > Calditrichaceae > Caldithrix. Next base: position 1,421 of record CAZHIZ010000091.1, read on the forward strand.
GCATGGGTGTATTCCAGACCTTGGGCAATGGACAGGGCTATTAAAGCGGCAATTTGTGGCGGAATGGGGGTGAGATGATCAATAATGGTGCGTAAATCTTCGCCTTCCACATGCTCCATGACCAAATAGTAGTTGCGGTTGGTGTAAATAAAATCGTAAATGGCAACCAAATTTTGATGATGGAACGAGGCGCTAAGCAGGGCTTCTTTTTTAAAACGTTTAATGATTTCCCGATTGGGGTCTTTGAGCTTTTTAATGACAACCGTACGTTTAAGAGAAGGCTGGAGGGCTTTGTAAATGTAGGCCATCCCGCCTTCGCCAATTTTCTCAAGTATTTTGTATGTTCCGATATATTCGGATTGTTGTGCCATAGCTCATGCTTCTTTTGGGATGGGAACCTACATCTGTAAAGGCGAACATCGTTTGTTAAATTAATACGATCCGATGCCTTTGAAAAAGTCGATGGGAAGACTAAAAAAAACGCCGCTTCCCGGCTCGTTTAAATCGCCTAAAATTTGTTCTATGGATTTCACCATTAACGGGATTTTTTTCTCATCAACCGCACTGAATATGGTTTTGTTCCCCGGGCGACTTTCTTGCAATAAATTTCTAAATCCGGCAAAAATCGGGATGTCGTGAGCCAAAATGCGGGCCATACCTACGCTGTCGATAACCGTAGCGCCGGAAATGCCCAATTCGACAAAGGCCTCCAGAATTTCATTTAAATATTCTTCTTTATTCAAAACAAAAACGATTAATTTCATGCGATTTCCCAACTCGTGCCTGTTTAAGAAGGCGCCCAGCCCAACGAAGCAATTCTATTTAAAGAACTCAAACGTGTTATTCCAATTCGAAAAAATAGCTTTCTTCTTCTTGTAACGTTTCGAGTACTTCTTTGGGCGTTTTGGCTTTTTTTAATTCTTCGCGAATATCTTCGTTGCTCATCAGGCGGGAAATGCGACTGAGTAATTTAATGTGCATGCTGGGATTGTTTTCCGGGCCTACCAGAAGAAAGATAATATGCACCTTCTTTTTGTCGATCGATTCGAAATCAACCCCTTGCGGATGAATTCCCATGGCCACGGCGAAATTGGGGCAAGAAGAGTGTTTACAATGTGGAATGGCAATTCCGTTACCCACTCCGGTGGTCATCAATTTTTCACGTTCAATAATGGCTTCGAATGCTTTGTCCGCATCGGCCAGAAGGTCTTTTTTATTTAATGCATCGATTAATTCATGAATACACTCATCCCGAGTTTTACCTTTTAATGGCATTAAAATATTTTCTTCACTGAGCAAATCCGTTAATTGCATGATTCCTCCTTATATTAGATTTTGACTAATTTATTGAAAATATTTTATGAAGCCAAACGAAATATTATGGAAAAACGCATGAAAACAGTGGGATTTTAAATAAAAAACGGGGTCGTAACGTTTCGGCCCCGTTTTCTGCTTTAGGAGGCATTTTCCAGAAAGCCCACCACCGGATAGTTTTCCAACAAATCCGTTCCATGGGGAGCATGCTGCAAATCGTTGGTTAAATCGTTACCTGCTTTGTGCACCAGATAATGTTCTCCGTTACGCCAGGAATAGCTCAGGCTAACATCGTAAACTTTTCCACGATAGGCAATATAGGCCGGTCGTCCTTCCTGACCGTCATAAAACCGCAATTCTTCTATGGTGAAAACTTTTAACGCCATCTGCGCTTCCTATTTAAGATATCTGGAGACAAAGGGTGAACTTTCGCCCTGACGCATAAAATGTCCGGAAGGCCCTTCGCCTAAGAATTCGGAAAACCAGGATTCGTGTTCAATTTCTTCATTCAAAATGCGTAAACTCAAATCGTAGGTGCGATGATCTTTTCCGGCGGTAAGATTACAAATGTAACTGTACCCGCGCACGGCACAACGCTCGGCATTAACCAGTACTTTTAGAATGGCCTGAACATCCGACGGATCTTCGGGTAAGCGCGCAGGCGGGCAGGCGGAAAGATCGTGAAATGCTTTCATGTCATCGGGCAGTTTGCCACCCAATTCGTAAATACGCGGCACAAGGGCTTCGAAGTGATTGCGATCCTCGATGCGGGCCGTTTCGGCGATTTCTTTCAGACCTTCGCCTTCCAGACCGATCAAATTGACACGTAAAATAGTGTAATAGTAGTACGTAGTTAGTTCCGCAGCAGCATTTTTGATGAGCAGATCCAACAGTTGATCCACATCGATGCCGGCTTGTTCGACAACATCTCTTGTTACTTTTGCCATGATGTATTCCTTTCGGTTTGTTAAAAATGATTCCGGCACCATGCCGGAATCGGTTTCATGTTTTGTTCTTATTTTTTCTGAGGCTTGTGGCAAAACCACCAGTCAAAGCATTCGTATTCTTCCAGGCGTTTTCGGGCCGCCTTCTGGTCGGTTGCGGGCGGAACAATAATACGGTCGCCTATTAATTCGTTATTCGGCCAATTGGCAGGAACGGCCCCTTGCTCGTCCGAAATTTGCAAAGCCTGAACACTGCGCAGAACTTCATCCAAATTTCTGCCAATCTCTTGCGGGTAGTACATAATCAAGCGCACTTTACCTTGGGGATCCACAATAAAGACGGCGCGTACCGTGTTGGAACCTTTCCCCGGGTGGAGCATACCCAATTTCATGGCCACAGAATCGTTGGCGGCAATAATCGGGAATTCAATTTCCACATCCAGTTCGTTTTTAATCCATTCCACCCATTTGATGTGCGAAAAAACTTGATCTACCGAAAGACCGATTAATTCGCAATTCAATTTTTTAAAAGCTTCGTAACGGTTTTGAAAAGCAACGAATTCCGTCGTACAAACCGGCGTAAAGTCGGCCGGATGGCTAAACAAAACAAACCATTTCCCCTTCATGTCATGCGGTAAGTTGAGCTCCCCGTGTGTGGTTTGTACTTTTAACTCCGGTAATTCTTCACCCAATAAGGGCATGCGTACGTTTGCATTTTCCATTTTGTATCTCCTTTCTAACCGCAGTTTAACTTAAAAGCCTTCCGAGCGGCGGTTTCGACCGGAAGGCTCTGTTTTGCTTATTTGCTCGACTTTAACATCCAAATGGCTTTTTCGAACCAGGCAACGTTTTCGTCGGCTAAAGCCGCCGTGGTTACATCATTCAGTTCATTGGCCAATTTGGAAATTTCCACGAAGTCGTTTCGTAACTGTTCAAAATCGGCAATCAGATGATCCAGAATAAAAGCAGGTTCGAAACTATTACCGGTTTCTTCGTTTAAAGTAGCTGTTTGCAAATACTCCTTCATTGTAGCCAGAGGCTTGGCACCCAATTGCAAAATGCGTTCGGCCACGGCATCGTACTGTTCGGTAATGTACTCGTAATAGCTTTCGGTTACCTGATGGATGCTGAAAAACTGAGGCCCCTTTACGTTCCAATGGTAATTGTGCAATTTGACGTAAAGAAGTTGCAGATTAGCAACGTTGCGATTCAGTTGTTCGATGAGTGATTTGTTAGCCATAATTTGACCCTTTCTTTTAGGTGATTATATATTTTAAATAATAATAATTATCCTTTATAACGCCAAAAAAACGGGGTCTATTCCCAACCCCTGAAAATTTTCAAAAATCAGTTATTGCTGTCTTTTGCCAAACAATCCGCACAAATAATATTAAATTGAACGGAATAGTGTAATAATTTATTGCCGTCCGTAACGGCAGGCGGAACGGGTAAATGATCCAATTGGTCATCGAAGATATCGATGATTTTTTTACAGCGCACGCAAATGGCATGATGATGCGGCTTGGTAATGGGATCATAGCGAACCGTATTGTGAATAGTGGTAACCATCGAAATAATTCCGTATTTTTCGAAGGTTTCCAACGTTTTGTACACCGTGGCGAAAGAAATGGTCGGAAACTCTTCTTTAATACGTTTGTAAATGGACTCCGGATTGGGATGGGAATGGTCATCGGCAATCGTTCGGTAAATGGCCAAACGTTGCGGTGTCACACTCAAATGGTTTTCGCGGCATTTTTGAATGAATGCCTGTATTTTATCCGGTTTACTCATTTGTTTAATCCGCCCGATTCTAATAACTAATAATTATTGTTAAATAATAAGCAATTTTAAATATTAAAGCAAATTTTTTTAACTCTTTCCATTACACTAAGTAAAAACCAAAAAGAAAAACGGAATATTCCCTTTTGCCTTTTTAAGGTGCGCACAACTCAACTGTCTAAATTCTTAAATCATAATATACTTGACTTAATGCCCAACTTGTTCTATTTTTTTTCTGCCGAGTTAACCGATTCGAGGAAAACAATGAGGCGCTTTTTATTCTCACTTTTTTTTATTTCCCTTCTTTGGGGCATTTCGCCGGCACAAGTTGTTCATCGAATTGTTGTGGACGGGATCATTAATCCCGTGGCCACGGAATACATTACACAATCCATTCAACGGGCGGAGGAAGACGGAGCGCAATTGCTGATCATTGCCCTGGATACGCCGGGCGGCTTAATGGAATCCATGCATCGCATTGTGAAAGCCATTCAATCGTCCACCGTACCGGTTGCCGTGTATGTTTCACCGCCGGGCTCAAGAGCGGCCTCAGCCGGTGTGTTTGTTACTTATGCCGCCCACATTGCGGCCATGGCTCCGTCCACCAATATCGGTTCGGCGCATCCGGTATTTGGAAGCAGTCCCACGGGAGGCAAACCGGACAGTGCCATGAGCAAAACCATGCTGGAAAAAGTGACCAACGATGCCGTGGCTAAAATCCGCAGCCTGGCCCAGAAGCGCGGACGCAATGCCGATTGGGCGGAAAAGGCCATTCGCCAAAGCGCCAATATCACGGCGCAAGAAGCCTTAAAATTACATGTAATCGACTACCTGGTGCCGACTCTGGATTCGCTGCTCACGGTTCTGGACGGCAAACAAATTACTTTAGACAACGGCAAAAAAGTGATCTTACACACGGCTGGAGCCCGGGTGGTCACTTTCAAAATGAGTTGGCGTCAACGTATTCTCGATACACTCAGCAATCCGAATATTGCTTACATTTTATTGATGTTAGGCATTTACGGATTGTTATTCGAACTGTACAATCCCGGTACGATTTTGCCCGGTGTAGTCGGAGGTATTTGTCTGATTACCGGGCTTTACGCCTTACAAACTTTGCCGGTTAATTATGCCGGTGTTCTGCTGATTGTGTTTGCCGTTATTTTGTTCCTTCTGGAAATAAAAATTCCCAGTTACGGATTGTTAACCATCGGCGGGGTTATTTCACTAATCATGGGGAGCGTCATGTTATTCGATAGTCCCTTACCGTTTTTACGTGTTTCGTGGCAGGTAATTACGTTTGTGGTCATTTTGAGCGTGCTGTTTTTTGTCTTTGCCATCGGCATGGCCATTAAAACCCATCGCAAAAAGCCCACCACGGGTCTGGTCGGCATGATCGGTGAGGAGGGAGAAGTGTTCAAACCCTTAAATCCGGAAGGAACCGTGAAAATTCACGGAGAATTTTGGAAGGCCGTAAGTGATGTACCGTGCAAAAAGGGACAGCGGGTAAAAGTGGTAGAAACCGATAAAGAAACACTTCGTTTGAAAGTAGTACCTGTGGAAAAGTAAAGATTGGGCATTTCCGCCCGCAAATGCTTTTTACACGGGAGGTATGAATGTTAAAACGTTTTTCATAAAACGAGAAGGAGTTGTCATGGAATTGTTAGTCACCTTAATCATATTTGTCATTCTTATTCTTTCCAGTTCCATCCGTATTTTAAAAGAATACGAACGGGGCGTGATTTTCCGTTTGGGGCGTCTGGTCGGCGCCAAAGGGCCCGGAATTATTCTGTTGATTCCGTTGGTGGATCGCATGGTAAAGGTCAGTTTGCGCACCGTGGTGATGGATGTGCCGCCGCAAGACGTGATTACCAAAGACAATGTTTCGGTGCAAGTCAATGCCGTCTTGTATTTTCGTGTGGTCAATCCGGAGAAAAGCGTTGTTGAAGTGGAGAATTATCTGTTTGCCACTTCACAGCTTTCGCAAACCACGTTACGAAGTGTGGTAGGCCAAATTGAACTGGACGAATTGCTGACGGAACGCGATCGTATTAATGCCCATCTGCAGGAAATTATCGACCAGCATTCCGATCCCTGGGGAATCAAAGTTTCGTTAGTGGAAATCAAACATATCGATTTGCCGGAAGAGATGAAACGGGCCATGGCCAAACAGGCCGAAGCCGAGCGTGAACGGCGCGCTAAAGTTATTGCGGCCGAAGGTGAATTTCAGGCGGCAGATAAGTTGACTCAGGCCGCGCGCATTATCGATACGAGTCCATCGGCATTGCAGTTGCGCTTTTTGCAAACCTTGATGGAAATCGGCTCGGAAAACAATACGACGACCCTTTTCCCGATTCCCATCGATTTATTTAAACCGTACGTTGAAAAAGGAATTCTGGAAAGCATCGGTCGGTTGACGAAAGAGAGTAAAAACAAAGAATGAGAGGGCAAAAGGATTGTGAGACGCGTCGGTACGATTGTTTTACTATTCTACTTAGCCACGACTTTGCTGACCTACTGCAGTGTTCGTAAATTTGCCCTGCGCCAATTTACGCCTTTGTTTAAAGGTGCCCTGCCTGCTTTTTACGAGGAAGATGATTTAAGTATTGCCAAACCGGCTCTGGCTTCCAACTTAAAATTGCTGGAGGGCTTGTTAAAGAGCGATCCGAACAATACGGAATTACGCCTGATGCTGGCTCAGGGCTATGCGGGATATGCTTTGGCTTTCGAAGAAGACACATTGCCCAGGCAGGCGCGGAATTTGTATTTGCGTGCCCGCGATTACGCTTTGTCGGTATTAAAAATAAAGGCACATCTGCCGCCCGACTGGGCCAGGAACCGTAAGGCGTTTAAACGATTTCTGCAGCACACCCGTCGCCGTGATGTTCCGGCTTTATTCTGGGCGGGATTTTCCCTGGCCGGCTACATTAACCTTTCGTTGGAAGACCCCGCCGCTTTACTTGATTTGCCCATAGCAGAGGCTTTGATGCGCCGTGTGGTGCAATTGGATTCCACCTATTTTTACGGGAGTGCCTATTTGTTTTTCGGCAGCATTTACGGACAAAAACCGCGCATTTTGGGAGGCAATCCGCAACGGGCTAAACAATATTTTGAAAAGAATTTGGAAATTACCAAAGGGCGATTTTTGCTGACCTACGTGTATGCCGCCCGATTTTACGCGGCCAAAATTTTGGATGAAAATTTATTCGATCGCTATTTGCAAAAAGTGCTGCAAACACCGCTTGATGTGGCGCCCGAAATTAAACTGCTCAATCAGGTGGCCAAACAAAAGGCAAAAAGATTATTAGCACAAAAGGAACAAATTTTCTAACCGGTTAACAGGAAACGGTTAAGAGGAGAAAACCATGTTCAAAAAAGGATATGCTTTAATTTTGCTCATAGTCCTTTCCGCAACGATTTCGCTTGCGGCCAATCCCGTGATTATTAAATTCGCCACTTTAGCCCCCGACGGCTCTACCTGGATGAAAGTCATGCGTGAGTTTGTACAAGACGTTAAGACGGCAACCCACGGTCAGGTTCTGTTTAAAATTTATCCCGGCGGGGTGCAGGGCGACGAAAAGGATGTCTTGCGAAAAATTCGCATCAACCAACTGCAGGGCGCCGGCTTTACCGGCGTGGGCATGGGTACCATTTTACCGGAAGTTCGCATTCTGGATACGCCGTATTTATTTCGTAATAAAAAAGAAGTGGATTACATCATTAATAAATTTAACGATTATTTTGCCGATCACTTCGAAAAGAAAGGATTCGTACTCATCGGCTGGGCGGAAGTGGGTTACGTGTACATCTTTACCAACCGCAATGTGAAGACCTTAGACGATTTCAAAAAGCTGAAAATATGGATGTGGGAAGGCGATCCCGTTGCTCAGGTAACCTTCAAAGAGTTCGGCGTGAACCCTATTCCCCTTTCGGTTACCGATGTATTGACCTCCCTGCAGACCGGATTAATTAACACTGTGTACACTTCGCCATTGGCCTGCATTGTGCTGCAATGGTTTACCCATCTGAATTATGTTTCCGATATTCCCCTGACCAATTCCATGGGAGCCGTTTTGATTTCCAAACGGACCTTTAACAAAATTGCCCCGGAATATCGGCAAGTGGTTAAGGAAAAAGGTTATCGCTATTTTCGTCGGTTGACGGAAATAAGCCGTAAAGACAATGCCGCTTCCTTGCAAAAAATGAAGGAACAGGGCATGAAAACCCTGCACCTGAATACGCCGCAAAATATTAAAGAATTTCAGGAAATCGGAGATCGCACACGGCGCGATTTGATCGGGAAATTTTTTGATCAGACACTGGTCGATAACATTCAACAAGCGCTTACGGAATTTCGGCAAAAGACCGCTCAGAAAACAGGAGATACTAAAAATGCAACGCGATGAATTGGTACGATATCTAAACGACTTGTTGCGCGTGGATGAATTTTCCGACCTGGGGCCCAACGGTTTGCAGGTGGAAGGACGGCGCGAAGTAAATAGAGTGGTAACCGGCGTTAGTGCCTGTGTGGAGCTATTCGAAAAAGCCATTGAATTAAAAGCCGATGCGATCATCGTGCATCACGGCATCATCTGGGATTTTGAAAGGCCGATTTTTCGCGGCGGCTACAAAAAGCGCGTCAAATTGTTATTGCAGCACAATATCAATCTGTTGGCCTATCATTTGCCCTTGGATGCACACGATCAATTGGGCAACAACATGCGTATTGCCCAAACCTTGGGATTAAACAACATTCAGCCATTCGGCGAGTACAAGGGACAGTTGATCGGGTTTAAAGGAACATTGCCCCATGTAGCTGCAGAGTCTTTTTTTACCGACATTAAAGAAAAAATCAATGGCCGGGCACTCATTTTCCCTTTTGGGCCGGGAAAAATCGTTAACGTGGGCATTATCAGCGGCGGAGCCCAAAAAGACGTGAAACAGGCCGTGGCTCAGGGGCTGGATGTTTATGTTACCGGCGAAGTGAGCGAACACATCTTTCATTACGCCAAGGAAGAAGGAATTCATTTTGTGGCCGCGGGTCATCATGCCACGGAACGTTTCGGAATCCGTGCTTTAGGGGATCATTTGCGTGAGATGTCCGGATTGGATGTGCATTTCGTGGATATTCCCAATCCGGTTTAAATCAAATGCGGATTGGCTTGGCTGGAAATAAAACTACTGTGTTTTTTTGAGACTCAATACGGTAATATCGTCACTTTGAGCACGGCCCCGGGCAAAAGCGTTAAGCTGTCGCACTAATAATCGGTTAAACTCCCGACAGGTGTGTCTTGGCGCTTCCTTACGTATGATTGCCCGCAGGCGTTCTTCCCCGAACTCTTCGTCGCGGCTATTCATGCATTCCGTAACACCGTCGGTAAACATCACCAAAACATCACCGGCGCTCAAGGCGCCGCTGCCCATTTCGTATTGGGCATCTTTCATGAAGCCCAGAATAATGCCGCCCATTTCCAGTTCTTCCAAAGCGCCTTGCTCCGCATGCAGCCAGTAAGGCGGATTATGCCCGGCATTGACATATTCGAACCGTCCGCTTTGAAGATCCAGCTTTAAAATCAAAAACGTAATGTAGCGCTCAAGCGAGGTGTTTTTGTAAACTAAGTTGTTCAGACGGTAGGTAATTTCGGCCAAATTGTAATCTTCCTCGCACAGCATGTGTAAACCGGCCTGCAAATTGGACATGAGCAAAGCCGCCGGCATGCCCTTGCCCGAAACATCGGCAACGGCTAAAATGATCTCATCGGAGTTCCGAAGGATAACATCAAAGTAATCGCCTCCGACCTGTTTACTGGGAATGTTGACACCATGTACGTCATAACCGGTCAGTCGGGGAAACGAGGCCGGCAAAAGCCGATCTTGAATGGCATGGGCGATATTTAATTCTTCTTCCAGCCGCTCTTTTTCAATGGTCTCGCGAATTAATCTGGAATTTTCCAGAGCAATCATGGCCAAATTGGCTAAAGTCGATAAGAATTCCAATTGATGCTCATCGTAAGGCTTTTGATCCATGCGCGGCCCTAAAAAAATAATGCCGCCCACTTGCCCTTTGGTATCCATGGGCACAATCAGTTGAATGTTTAAATCGTGCAGGAAGGCCAAATTCGAGTCGTCGGCCGTAAAACGCGGTTCGGTAATAGTCGCCAAATCCGGACAATGGTGCACTACCCGCGCACATTTTTCTTCGGGGAAAAGTGATCCTTTGCGATAGACCAATTGCCAGCCGTTTTCGCGTTTCAAGGTAATGCAAAACTGATTGACCAGCATTTGTCCCATTAAAGAAAAAGAAAGTTGCTTTAATATGCCTGCCTCGTCAAAAATTTGGTTCAGTTCCTTACCGATTTCAAAAAGCGTATTAAGCTCCTGAATTTTTTGATCCAAGGAGCGATTTAGACGATTTAATTGCTCGAACATCTGGGCGTTTTCGATGGCCTGAGCGGCAATATTGCCTAAGGAAAACAGAAAGTCGATTTCATTTTCGGAAAAGGGTTGACCGTTGAGTTTTTTACCGAATCCGATGAGCCCGATATGTTCGTTTTGAAAAATAAGCGGTAGAATCAATTCCAAACGTAACTCGCGCAAGGTTTGCATCCAAGGGCTGTTTTGCGGGTTTTGCGAGAGTAAAATGGGTTCCGACGGTGGTTGTTCGATGTGCACTTGCCGACCCAACCATTGGGCATCAATGCCTTTGACGTTGGCAAATTGGAAGTGGTCTTCTTCTTTTTTCAGTAAAGTAACCCCGCGACTAAGCATCATGCGGCCCATGGGAATTAACAAAATATTGTCCAGAATGGATTTCAAATTTAGAGAGGCATTCAATAACTGGCTTAGTTCAAATAAGGCCGAAAGTTCCAGCAAACGCTTATCCAGCTCGGCCGATTGCAGCTCCTGTTTATGGCGCTCTCTAAAACTGCTCAGATACGAATATTCCATTGTTACGCATTTACCTCTGGCAAATCGGATTTTTGTTTTTTATGATCGCTTCGGTATTTAATTAGATGAACTTCCGTTTTTTGGCCCGGAATAATGTGAAAACGTACGTCATCCATAAGCGTTTTCATTAAGTGGATACCCAAACCGCCGGGCTTGGCTTTCCTGGCATTTTTATTAATGTCAGGCTGATCCAGGCGTTCGGGATTGAATCCAGGCCCGTTATCCGTAATTGTAATATCTATTTTTTTGGAATCGAGCCGGATTTGCAAATCGATCATTTTAGAGGCATCAAAATGATAAGCATGTTTGATGGCGTTGGTACAGGCTTCATCCACCGCCAGTTTGATTTGATCGATCTGCTCGTCGTTAAAACCGGCTTTCCGGGCTACTTCCTGAATAAAACTGCGAATAATCTGCAGATTTTCCGTGGCCGCCGATATTTGAATGCGATACGTTTTCTGTTTGTTTTTTAGCATAGTCTTCATATTTATTCATTCGTATGAAACTGAAAAAAGTTGCCTATTCGGGCTTTAAAAATTTTTCGATAGCCTGACTTTCGTCATCGTAAATTTCAAACAAAGCCGGAAAGCCCAATAAATCGAAAACCTTAAAAACCCGCGGTGAAAGATTGCTTAATTTAATATCGCCTTTATTGGCACGGACTTCTTCGATAAAGCCCATAAAAACACCCAATCCCGCGCTGCTGATGTAATCCAAATCTTTGAAATTAACCACAATTTTATAGCGTTTTTGATTAATGGTTTCCTGCAATGCTTTTTCAAAATCGGGTACCGTGTGGGCATCCAAAAATCCGGCCAAATAAAGAACGGTAATATCTTCTTTATCGACCCGTGTTACTTTAAATCCGCTCATGCACATCCTCCGCTTTTTAAACGTGATTTTTTTATCTTTTTATTTTTCTTTTTTGTACCCTTTCCGCCCTCGACGCTTCTCGTCTCGGGCACCTTCCCCTCAT
>CAZHIZ010000092.1:0-13369 GCA_964532875.1 uncultured Caldithrix sp.
TTCCCAATTCCCAGTTCCCAATTACCCTTCATTACTTATCTCCGTCTCAAAATCGAATCACCGGTAAAATCAAGTGACTGGCATGTTTTTGCGAAAAATAAATTTTAATATGGGCTTTCTTAAAATCGTCATCTTTAGCCCGATAAATATCTTCAAACTGCTGCGGATTACGATCGAACAAAGGGAACCAACTGCTTTGAATTTGCACCATAAGACGATGTCCCGGCAAAAAGGTGTGATAAACATCTTGCATGGTCATGGCAATTTCCGTTATTTTGCCCGCTACCAAAGGTTGCGGCTTGCTGTAATCATTCCGAAATTTGGCCCGCATGATGTCACCGCGAATCAATTCCTGAAAACCGCCCATGCGTATCCCGCACGGATTGGGTCTAAAATCTTTGGATGTATCCGGCCACACATCAATAACTTTTACCACAAAATCGGCATCCGTCGTGGAAACGGAGGCGAAAAGCCGGACTTTTAATGGGCCGGCTAAAGTCAGAGAATCGCTTAACGGTGACGTTTGAAAAACCAAAACATCGGGCCGTCGATCGGCAAATCGTTGATCTTCTATCATAAACGTTCGTCCCCAGCGGTTGGTGATCCGGGCTGTAAAAGGAACCGGTTTGGCCGGATCACTCACATATTCGGCAAAATCGGGGCGGCTATCCCCGGGCTGTTCAAATTGCAACGTGCCCTTCGGAGCCAAATAAAGATTGGTCGCCGAATAGTCAATCGGCCAGCGATCAAACGTTCGCCAGCGCAGCGCCCCCGTATCAAAGCATAAAGCTTCTCTATTTTTGTAGCCGGGCCGACCTTTTAAATAATGCATGAAAAAAGGAAACAAAACCGAGTCCTGAAAGAAAACACTGGTATTGGCTCCAAAGCGAATATTCCCCAAATGATCGCCCTTGGAACGTTCCCAACCGCCATGCGACCATGGCCCCATGACCAATGAATTGGAAATACCCGGATTGTATTTTTCGATGGCTTTGTACGTATTAAGCGTTCCGTACAAATCTTCGGCATCGAACCAACCGCCCACCACCAGAACGGCCGGTGTGATGTGTTTAAAATGGGGCAGAATATTACGGGCCTGCCAAAAGGCATCGTACGTACCGTGGGCCATGATGCTGTCCCAAAAAGCGATTTTGTGGTGAAAATATTTACGGTTCGCATTAGGCAGAGCACCCATATTCAGAAAAAAGCGGTAGCCGTCCGGCGGCATTTTTACCAACGGTTTATTCCAATGATTGACCGGCCCGGGGCGCGGCACCCCGAACACCGAAAAGAAATCAAAAGCCAAAGTCAAGGCAAAAGCACCGTTGTGATGCACGTCGTCGCCGATAAACCAATTGGCAATGGGAGCCTGAGGTGAAGCGGCCTTTAAAGCCGGATGGGCATCGATAATGGCCATGGAGGTGTAAAATCCCGGGTAGGAAATCCCCCAAATGCCTACTTTACCATTATTGCGGGGGATGTGTTTAATCAGCCAATCGATCGTATCGTACGTATCGGTTGTCTCATCCGTTTGACCCGGTTTTTTGTGGGGAATATAAGGACGCATGTTTTTGTACGTGCCCTCGGACATAAAACGCCCGCGCACATCCTGATACACAAAAATAAATCCTTCCTCTTCAAAACGCCGGGAAGGGCCCAAGCGCCGTTTGTATTTTTCCGCTCCGTAAGGTCCCACACTGTAAGGTGTACGCTGCATTAAAATGGGATATGTGCGGGTGGTATCTCTGGGGATGTAAACCGAAGTAAACAAACGGACGCCATCGCGCATAGGAATGTAAATCTCTTTTTTTAAATAATGGGCTTGCACATCAAAGGGCTCTTCCTGTGCAAATACAGAACCAAAGATAAAAATCGTTAAAATGCCAATAAAATATCGCATGGTACCTCTTCCTTTTTTTTATCGAAAATCATTTAAGAAAAAATCAAAAACGGTGCAAGTCCATTTGGGTTGAAATTACCTTTGCCTTACTGCTTGTAAATGTTTTTCATTTTTTTCAGATTTTTTTCTTAATTTTTATTAAATTGTTTCGGGTGTTTACCGACAAAATTCACAAATGCAAAGGAAACCCATGAAAGCAAACCCTAAAGACTACCGCGTGGATGCTTTGCAGAAACTCCGTGCCGAAGTCCGTTACATCCGTGACGAACAGATAGACGACCTCTGGTACGGCGTCACTCTGCGAAGTCCGCATCCCAGAGCACGGCTGCTCGGAATTGAATTCGATTCTCAATTCGACTGGCAAGCGGTTTGTGTGGTCACCGCCAAAGACGTCCCAAACAATTATGTGGCCATTATCGAAAAAGACATGCCCGTTTTAGCCGAACAATACGTTAATTACGTGGGCGAACCCGTGGCTCTGGTAGCCGCATCCACTAAGGAATTGGCCCAGGAAGCCCTGCAACACATCAAAGTTAACTATGAACCTTTACCTTTTATTGACGACCCTTTAAAAGCCGAGCACAACCCGATTAAACTTTACGGTGACGATAACGTTTTTAAGCATATTCACATCGAACGCGGCGATTTAAAGCTGGCCGAACAAAGGGCCTTTCGCACGATCGAACTGGAAACCCAAACCGGATTCCAGGAACATGTGTATCTGGAACCCCAGGGCATGATCGCCATTCCCGCCGGTGAAAAAATCATCATCAAGGGTTCCATGCAATGCCCCTATTACATCAAAGATTCTCTTACGGAAGTGTTTGCGGGCCAGAAGGAAATTACCGTGATTCACGCCACGACCGGCGGTGCCTTTGGAGGCAAGGAAGACTTCCCCTCGCTTTTAGCGGCTCATGTGGCCCTTTTAGCCAGCAAATCCGGCCATCCGGTGGCCATTTTTTACGATCGCAGCGAAGACATTCAATTTACCACCAAGCGCCACCCCTCTTTTAGTAAAAATAAAATTTTTGTAGATAAAGAGGGGCGGATTCTCGGAGCGGATATTACCATTTATTTGGACAGCGGGGCTTATTGTACTTTATCGCCGGTGGTGCTGGCGCGTACGGCACTAACCGTTACAGGCAATTATTACATTCCCAATGTACGCATTGTCGCCAAGGCCGTAGCCACCAATACGGTCCCCAGCGGTGCTTTTCGCGGATTCGGAGGGCCGCAGGGCATTTTTACCATGGAAATGATCATGGAAGAGTTGGCCCGAAAATTACAAAAGCGCCCCGATACGATTCGTGCCATTAATTTAATCGACAAAGGGCAAAGCACGGCCACCGGCCAGATTTTGCGCTACAGTGTTTCCAATAAGGAAACGTTCAACGATGTTTTGCAGCGCAGTGATTATGCCCGCAAGTATGAAAAATACAAGGTGCAAAATGCCCCCATTTTAAAACGCCTGCTTCAGGGCAGCTATCCCAAACAAAATCCCGATGACGTTTTAAAAGGGATTGGACTTTCCGTATTTTTACACGGGGCGGGCTTCACCGGCGGCGGAGAAAACCGCATTCAAGGCAAAATTAAAATAGAAATCAACGAACAGGGCTTACCGCTTCTGTTTACGGCACAAACCGAAATGGGACAGGGGCAACAGACGGCTTTTCGCAACATTCTGGCCGAAGCCTTGAGCATTGATCGGCAACAGGTTCTATTGGCCGAGGTCAACACCGATTCCGTCCCTAATTCCGGGCCGACGGTTGCCTCGCGTTCGACCATGGTGGTCGGTAGTCTTATCAGCGACCTGGGCCGCGAAATTATTGCAACCCTGACGAAGAAGTTAGAAAAGAAATACGGCATTCCCTTTGAATATCGGCTGGGATATTTTTACGGAGACGATCAAATTCTTCCATTTCAGGAAGTGGCTAAAGAATATCGGGGATTGACTTTCGAAAAAAGCTACCGTCATCCGCCGTTTATTAAATTTGATGAAGAAAATTGGAAAGGTGATGCCTACCCCGTTTATTCCTGGGCAGCCTCTGTGGCCGAAACGGAAGTCGATCCCGTTACTTTTTCCATCAAAGTCACTCGCTATTACACCACACAGGAAATCGGCAAGGCCATTAACTACGATCAATCCATTGCCCAAATTCAGGGCGGCTCCGTGCAGGGAATCGCTTATGCCGTTTTTGAGAAAATCACCCGCGATAACGGTCGCCTGAATATTCACGGCTTTAACGATTACATTATTCCCACGGCTGTGGATGTGCCTGTAATGGACATCAAAATTCTGGAAAACCCTTATCCGTTCGGGCCGTTCGGCGCCAAAGGTCTGGGCGAATTACCGTTAGTCGGCGCCGCCCCTGCGGTCATTTCCGCACTACGTATGATTTTCGGACAGGCCATCAACAAAATCCCTTTAATGCCGGAAGATTTGTTTGAACTGGTGGAATCAATGAAAAGAAACGGAGGCCGCGCATGAAAGTCTCCTTGAAAGTAAACGGACAAAAAGTTGAAGTGGATGTTTCGCCCAAAACGCGCCTTTTGGATGTTCTGCATGACGACTTGAAATTGATTTCCGTTAAAGAAGGATGCGGCGAAGGAGAATGCGGGGCCTGTTCGGTTCTGTTTGACGGCAAAACAGTCAATTCCTGCCTGATACCGGCTTTTCAGGCGGAAGGACACGAGATTGTCACGGTGGAAGGTTTGCGGCAATGGCCTGGTTATGCCACCATCGAACGTGCCTATCTGGAACACGGCGCGGTTCAATGCGCCTTTTGTTTGTCCGGTTTTGTGGTTTCAACCGTCTCTTACTTAAAAGAACAACCGCAAAACGAGAACGTCAGCGAAGAAGAGGTCAAAAAGGCATTGGCCGGCAATTTGTGCCGCTGCACGGGGTACACCAAAATAGTGGATGCGGTTAAGGATTTGGCCGAACATGAAAAACTTAAAATCCAATTTGACGAGGACTGGCCTTATGAAAAATGAAATTTCCCTTGTGCGTCCTAAAACGATAGATGAGCTGGATTCCGTTCTTCTACAAAGTACCGAGACATGGACTTTTTTAGCCGGCGGAACGGATTTACTGGTGCAAAAAGACAAATGGCGCAAGGCCACCCATTTAGTGGATTTGACGTCCCTGCCGGCACTTCACCAAACAATTGAAGTGCAACCCGATGTCATCCGTATCGGTGCCGCCGTGCCTTACGGCGAAATTATTCGTCATGCGCTGCTCCCCAAACGGCTGCCCATTCTCACCCATGCCTGTGAACAAATCGGTGCGGTGCAAATTCAGAATCGCGGCACCATCGGCGGAAATATCGCCAATGCCTCACCGGCCGGTGACACCTTGCCGGTTTTGGCTGTTTTAAATGCGGAACTTTTAATCGGCCCGCGGAAAAACGGGGCTTTTAAACACATTTCGCTAAACGACATTATGATCGGACCGGGACAAATTGCGCTCGAGGCCAACGAATACATTGCCTTCATCGAAATCCCCACCCCGCCCGAAAATCCGCTGTGGGATTTTCGTAAAATCGGACAACGTCAGGCTCTGGCTATCAGTAAACTTAGTTTGGCGGTTTTACTGTGGAAAGATCACGAGAAGGTAAAGGATGTGCGCATCGCCAGCGGGAGCGTGGCACCCGTTATTCGCCGTCACCTTAAAACGGAAGCCGCGCTCAAGGGCCGACCATTGAGTGCGGAAAGCATTGCCCGGGCGGCCGAGATTTTGAAAACGGAAATCAATCCGATTAGCGATATTCGCTCCGATAAAGAATACCGCAGACAAATAACGGCCAATGTATTAATGGATATTTTACATCAGTGGTTGTAAAACTCAGGCTTGGGTATCATTAAAAAGGCGGGTTGTGCAGCCCGCCTTTTTGATTTTTTTCAAATGTCAATAAATTTATTCGTGAGATTCCAAAAACTTCTCGGCGTCCAAAGCGGCCATGCAACCGGTTCCGGCAGCCGTAACGGCTTGCTGGTACACACTGTCCTGCACGTCGCCGCAGGCAAAAACGCCTTCGATATTGGTACGTGTGGTGCCGGGTACCGTTTTAATGTAACCCTTTTCGTCCACTTCAATTTGCCCTTTAAACGGTTGGGTGTTGGGAATATGCCCGATAGCCATAAAGACGCCATCCACCGGCATTTCGGTTTCTTCACCGGTTTTGGTGTCTTTCAGGCGCACACCGGTTACAAATTCATCGCCTAAGATTTCGGTAATGACTTTATTTAAAGCAAATTCGATTTTGGGGTTTTCTTCCGCTTTTTTCACCATGTATTTGGAAGCGCGAAACTGATCGCGACGGTGTACAATGGTTACCTTGCGTGCAAACTTGGTTAAAAAGGTGGCTTCTTCCATGGCCGAATCGCCGCCGCCTACCACAATAACTTCCTTATCTTTGTAGAAAAATCCGTCACAGGTGGCACAGGCCGAAACGCCTTTTCCCTGCAAGCGTTTTTCCGATTCCAGCCCCAACCAGCGGGCCGAGGCGCCGGTTGCAATAATAACGCTATCGGCCGTGTACACATTATCATCCGTTTTTACCGTAAAAGGGCGCTTGGAAAAATCCACATCCTGAGCCATTTCGAACTTGGTTTCCGCACCGAATTTCACGGCTTGTTCGCGCATATCCTGCATGAGCTGCGGCCCCTGTACTCCGTTGGGAAATCCGGGGTAATTCTCCACTTCCGTGGTAATGGTCAACTGCCCGCCCGGTTCGTTACCTTCCAGAACCAAAGGCTGCAATTCGGCACGGGCCGTGTAAATGGCTGCTGTCAATCCCGCCGGTCCGGATCCGATAATAATCACTTTGTAATGTTTTGCTTCTGCCATTCTTTTCTCCTATTTCTATTGTTTCATTTTTCAAAAACCTAATGCTTCCGTTCAATAACTTGTCGTTTGATGCTCGAATGCCAAGTCAAGTTACAGAACAAAAATAAAAGCGTAAATATTTCAATCATTTCGGGCCTTCCTTGAAAAATTTGGTGCATTGTCAATCATTTTTTAAATTCCGAAGTTAGGGAACAATACACCTAAGTTTTTGTACCATTGAACAAATTTCATCATCATAAAGAGGAAGAAGAGCGATTGACGGAAAAAGAATTAGTCGAAAAAGCGAAGCAAGGGGATCGAGCCGCTCTGGCAACGCTGGTCAATCGATACAGCGAACGAATTTACAATCTGGTCTTGAGAATCTTGCGGCGTCGTGAAGACGCAGAGGATGTGCTTCAGGAAACCTTTTTAACGGTCATTGAAAAAATTCATACATTTGACGGACGCTCCTCGTTTTTCACCTGGATTTATCGAATTGCAACCAATGCCGCTTTAATGCGCTTACGAAAGAAGAAGATTGTTTTTCAGGAATTGAATGACGATCCCGATTTTCAGGAAAGTGTGGAAAGCCGGGTATTTGTGGATTGGAGCCAGGATCCGTCCGTCGGAATTTACGATCGGGAGGTTCGCAAAAAGATTGACGAAGCCATCAATAAACTTTCGGACATTTACCGAAGTGTTTTTATTCTTCGGGACATCGAAGGTTTGTCCATTAAAGAAACCAGCGAGATCTTAAACATTACAGAAGAAAACGTAAAAATACGTCTGCGACGCGCCAGACAATTTTTAAGAGACTATTTGTCGGATTATTTTGAAGAAAGGGCCAGGAGTAAAAATGCCTCTTCATCATAAGGAACGCATTAAAGAAATTTGCGAAATCATGGGCGAAGATCTGGATGCTCCGCTTTGCGAAGAAGTGATCGAGCATTTAAACGCCTGCCCCACGTGCAAGGTTTATCTCGACACGGTGAAAAAAACCGTTTTCTTGTGCCGCGAAGTGGAGTGCCCGGAAGAATTACCTCAAGAAGTCAACGATCGATTGCTAAAAGTTCTTCACCTGGAAGACCTGAAAGATTTAATATCTCGCTAATTTGCTTCTTAAACGGAAAAGCCAAAACCGGCGATATTCCCTTTCCCCCCTATCGCACATCCCCGTAATGTATCCTTTATTTTAAATTTGCATCAAAAAGCAAAGTAAAATTTAAAAAAGAAAATCAATTCAGGAGGTACAATAGATGAAACCCATTGCGGTTCAGGCACATGATTTTGAAGAGGTTGTTTTGAAATCGAATATTCCCGTTATTGTGGATTTTTGGGCGCCATGGTGCGCACCCTGCCGCATTATTGCGCCGGTTCTGGAACAAATTGCTCAGGAATACGCTGGTAAAGTGAAGGTGGTTAAATTGAATACCGATGAAAATCCGGAAATTGCCGCACGTTACAATATCCGCGGTATTCCAACGCTTTTAATCTTTAAAGACGGCAAAGTGATTGACCAATTGGTAGGTGCCGTTCCCAAACACCTGATTACCGGAAAACTGGATTATTACACGGCAACCGTTAACACACTCAATTAGAAAAGGGGAGGATAAAATAATGGCCTTTTTGCAGGAAAAAGACAAAGAATACATTCGAAAATTATTTGCGGATTTAAAGAATCCCGTTAAAATCATAAATTTTACGCAGGAAATCGAATGCCAATACTGTTCCGAGACACGACAAATTCTGGAAGAATTGGTTGAGCTGAGTGATTATTTGAGTCTTGAACTTTACAATTTCGTAACCAATAAAGACATGGTTGAAAAATATCATGTGGACAAAGTACCGGCCACCATTATCGCCGGCGATCAGGATTACGGCATTCGCTACTACGGAATTCCTTCCGGATATGAATTTTCCACCGTACTCGAAGATATTCTGGATGTTTCGAAGAGAGATTCCGGATTAAGCCCCGAATCGCGCGAGCTGTTGAAACAAATTGACGCCCCTTTGCGTTTACAGGTGTTTGTGACGCCAACGTGCCCCTATTGTCCGAAGTCCGTGCATTTGGCCCACAAAATTGCCATTGAAAATGAGAATGTTACGGCAGACATGGTAGAAGCAACGGAATTTCCGGAACTTTCCATGCGTTACAACGTGCGTGGCGTGCCCAGGACAATGATCGGGGACGAATATCATGTGGAGGGTGCACTCCCGGAGAATGCTTATGTTTCCAAAATTGTGGAATATTTTAAAGCCTTACAACAAAAACAATAAGAAGGGATTTTTCTATGCCGAACAATGCAAACAGTAAGCAATACCTCATTTACGGCGGTATTGTCGTCCTGATTATTGCCATTGCCCTGGTTATTTTTAGCAACGGCAACACATCGCAAAAAAGCAAAGCCCAAACCGTACAAATGCAGCAGGAACAACCGGTGCAAAAAAGTGCGGCCGTCTCAACCCCGGAAGAGCAATACCCCATGGCCCCGGATTTTGAATTACCGGATTTAAGCGGTAAGAACATTAAATTGAGCGATTTTAAAGGGAAAGTTGTCTTTTTGAATTTCTGGGCTACCTGGTGTCCTCCTTGCAGACGCGAAATTCCCGGTTTTATCAAGTTGGTCAACAAATACGGAAAAGACGGTTTTATCGTTTTGGGCGTTGCCGTTGACCCGCGCGAATTTGACAAGGTAAAGCCCTTTGCCGAAAAAATCGGTATTAATTATCCGGTGGTTTACGACAAAAAAGGTGTTTCCCAATTATACGGCGGCATTCGTAGTATTCCGACAACTTTTGTCATTAACCGTCAAGGGAAAGTGGTGGGACAAATCGTCGGCTCCCGTCCCGAGCAAACGTTCGAAGGAATTATTAAAAGCCTCCTTTAACTTAAAGCTTATCTCATAAATTAAGAAAAAGCGTTCTTTTGAGAGAACGCTTTTTCTTTTTTGTGGCATTTCTCGCGCAGCTTTGCTAATTTTGTTTTTTTACAAACAATGCACTTTAAACCGGAAAAGCAGGATATGAAAATACAGTTTGAAGAATACGATTTACAAAACGGATTGCATGTAATTCTACACAAGGAATCGCAAGTTCCCATTGTCTCGATAAATGTCTGGTATCGGGTCGGCTCGCGTAACGAACAGCCGGGTAAAACGGGTTTTGCCCACCTGTTTGAACACATGATGTTTCAGGGAAGCCAGCATATCCCGCCGGAAATGCATTTCCAATTAGTGCAAAGTGTAGGCGGCACCTTAAACGGTTCCACCTTTTTCGATCGCACCAATTACTACGAGACCTTACCTTCTCACTATTTGGAAATGGGCATCTGGTTGGAATCGGATCGCATGGGATTTTTGTTACCCGCCTTAAACGAAGAAAAATTCAAGACCCAATTGGAAGTGGTCAAAAACGAACGGCGCCAACGTTACGAAAACCAGCCCTATGGACTGTGGCTGGAAAAACTTTTGGAGTTGGCCTTCGAAGCAGACTATCCCTACCATTGGCCGGTGATCGGTTACATGGAAGATTTGGAAAAGGCCACGCTCGAAGACATTAAATCTTTTTTCAGAACGTATTACGCGCCTAATAATGCCAGTTTGGTGGTAAGCGGCGATTTTGATCCGGCCCGGGCCAAAGAATTGATCGATTTGTACTTCGCACCGATTCCGGCTTATGAGCACATTCCTTCGGTCGATAAGCATTTTGATCAATTTAATGCGGGCGAAAAAACAGCTCTTGTGGAAGACAATGTCCATTTGCCGCGCATGCATTGGGCCTACCACTTGCCCGGCATCGGCTCCCGGGAAATTTATCCTGCCGATATTATTGCCGGCCTTTTGAACGGAGGCAAAAGTTCCCGGTTGTACCAGCGATTGGTGTACCGGAAACAACTCGTTCAGGATGTTCAGGCCTTTATTTTACCCATGACCGATACGTCCTTGCTGTTCATCATCGCCACCCCGCGGCCTGAGGTTTCAATAGAAACCGTCCAGAAGGAAATCGAAGAAGAACTGGCCCAATTGCAGGAAGAAAAAGTTCCTTATGCCGAACTGGATCGCGTAAAAAATCAAATTATTGCTCAAAAAATACGTGATTTGCAATCGGTATCGGTACGGGCCGATATGCTAAACATGTACTTTACGTATTTTAATGATACCGATCGCATCAATCGTGATATTGATTTTTATTTAAATGTAAACGAAAACGCTATTTTGGAAACGGCACAAAAATATTTGAATGCCAAAAACAGAGTTAATGTTACGTTTATCCCAAGGAAACGCAAATAGAGGTTAGAATGAATCAACGCAAAATAGATCGTACACAAATACCCAAACCGGGCACCCCGCGGCCTTTCAATTTCCCCGAATTCAACAAAGGAGAGCTGTCCAACGGACTGCAAATCATCACGGCAAGTAAATCCAATTTGCCGCTGGTCAATGTTTTGCTTTACATTAATGCTTCGCCTTTGGATGATCAACCCGGCGCCGAGGGAGAAATGAATTTGCTTGCCCAGCTTTTAATGGAAGGCACTAAAAATTTTCCCGGCCCTCAGGTTTCCGAACAGTTCGAGCGTATCGGGGCACAATACAGTTCACACGTGGCCTGGAACGGATTTTTTGTCGAAATCAATGTCATTAAGGAACACCTGATCACCGCCTTTTCTTTGATGAGCGATGTTGTGCAAAATGCCCTTTTACCGGATAAGGAATTCGACCGCATTCGCAACGAAACCATGGTTGATCGCTTGCAGATTTTGGACATTGCCGGACGTCTGGCCAGCGAACATTTGTTTCGTCAATTGTTCCCCGCACATCGTTACGGCTTACCTATCGAAGGGACGGAAGAAAGTTTGCCCGTATTCGTCTGCGTAATATTCGGCAATTTTATCTCGACCATTTGCCCACCCGTTCGGCTTCGTTAATTTTCAGCGGAGACATTTCCCCCGAAGAATCTTTTGCCCTGAGTAAAAACTATTTCGCAGATTGGGCCCCGAAAATCATCCACACCGAAGTGAGCGACGACTTTTTCCCGTCAATAAATCCGCCTGTCGTTTTGGTGCACAAACCGGGTGCGGCCCAAACGGAAATTCGTATCGGACAATTTTTGCCGGAACGCAATCATCCCGATTTTTACAAAATTAAGTTAATGAACGAAATATTGGGGGGATATTTTCTTTCCCGTTTGAATTTAAATTTACGTGAAAAAAACGGCTACACCTACAGCATTCATTCCAATCTTCTCTATCGTCCGGCCATCGGTGTTTTCACCGTCTCCGCCGCCATTCAAAATGAACACGTGGCCCCGGCCATTGAGGAAATATTTAATGAGATTAATCGATTGCAATCCGATGGGGTTAGTGAGGAAGAATTGGAAAACGCCAGAGGCTACCTGACCGGGGTGTTTCCCAATGCTTTTGAAACGATCGATCAAATTAGTGAGGGCCTGGTCAACATCATCACGTTTGATTTGCCGCACGATTACTATCGTACGTTTCGTGACAAATTGAGAGAAATTCGTGTTCAGGATATTCACGAAGCGGCCCGCGGCTATTTAACTCCCGATGAAATGCAAGTAGTGTTAGTGGGCGACCGTGAAAAAATTCAATCCCAACTCGAAAAGAAATTCGATGTGATGGTATTGGACGTGAAGGGTAACCCGCTGTCTTAAAAGCAGCACGAGGCATTTATGCAGGCTTCCGAACTGGAAAAAGCGTTGTCTCTGGCTTTAAAGGCTCACCAGGGACAAAAAGACAAGAGTGGCCAACCTTATATTTTGCACCCCGTACGGGTTATGCTGCGGTTTCAGGAGACCGAAGCACGCATTGTTGCTTTGCTGCATGATGTGTTGGAAGACTCGGACATAAGCATCGACGAGTTACAACACGCCGGTTTTGGTACGAAAATTATCGAAGCCGTACGTTGTTTAACACGCAAGCCCAATGAAGAATACCTGGATTACATCCGCCGGATAAAAGAAAATCCTTTAGCAAGAAAAGTAAAACTGGCGGATCTCAAAGATAATTTGGATGTCAATCGTTTGGAAGAATTGCAAGCCAAAGATTGCCGGCGTCTTGAGCGCTATCTGCAAGCTAAAAAGATTCTAAGTTGGTAAGCTTACCCATTTCGGTGGAGAAACAGATGTTTCTTATCTTTTAATGAAATAGAGTACATCTGTGCCCCTAATAAAAAAGTACCTGCAATTTGTCTTGTACTCCTAAGGAAATTTGAACACCTGTGGCCTAGGCCTGCTCGGATCTTAAATGCTCTATCAAATGAATTTCAGATGAATTAAAGCCAAACTCTTGAAGAATACGAGATCTATTTTTTAATTGCTTCAAACGCTGTTCCTCTTTCATCGCATCTCCTCGACTGGGATAACTCTTATAAGCTAATAAGGCCCAAGGTCCTTTGTTTCGCGTGTAGGTACTGCGGCCTTTGTTGTGGTAATCAAGACGTACCAAAAGATCTTTCGTTTGACCGATATAAAATATTCCGCTCTTTAAGGAGATTAACAAATACACGCGGTACATCTGTACCCCTAATAAAAAAAAGACCTGCAATTTTTTGCAGGTTCTTCCATGTCCTGTACTCCCAAGGGGATTCGAACCCCTGTCGTCCCGAGAATCGGGATGTCCTAGG
>CAZHIZ010000093.1:0-8413 GCA_964532875.1 uncultured Caldithrix sp.
TTATCGATCTAAGCCTGATCAGCTTTTTGCCTCGCCGGGCATGCCCTTTAACATCCAATTTTTAGCCAGCCACAGGCTAATCGGTGTAATGATGGCGATTAAACCGTAAATGAACCACAAAGTGCCGGTGTGCAATTGATTGACAGGTACACCTTTAGGACAATATTTCTCCAGAAACCAACCGGAGTACAATCCCGTTACCACTTTGTCCAGAAACCAGGGGAATTGCCCGACGCCCATGTACAAACCGACTTTGCCTTTCGGGGCGATTTCGGCAATCCACTGCAAAAAGCGCGGTGACCACATGGCCTCGCCGATGGTCATGAAAAGCACGTAAATTAAAAAGCTGCCCACATGCGGCCCAATGGCCAGCAAAAAAGTGGGGATGGCCATGACCAGCGTTCCCCAAATCATCATTTTGTACACATTTGCTTTGGCCGTAAGTCCGGCAATAATGGGCGTAAGTACAAAGATCAGGATGGGATTTAAATTGGTGAAAACCTCAAAATAGCGACTAACCACCGTACCCTGAAAAGCGCGATCCAGGTAATACGGTAAAGTCAGCCAGTTGTGGGCAAACAAGGTTTGAACAGGTACGAGAATGAAAATAAAAAACGTAAACCGTTTGTCCCGAAAAGGATGCCACGGACGCCGCTTTAAATAGTCCCATGAGGCCACACCAACCATGATCAAAGATAAAATAAAAGCAATGTCCAGATGAATGTTAATGCCCAATAGCCGTATGTCAAACACGCGGTTAATGGAATTTTTAATACCGAAGTCCGATAAAAGGAAAAAGACAACAGCCAGGACGGCGTACAAAATAGCCGGGGTGTTGTTTACTTTTACTTTGGGCTTACCGTCATCTTCCTCTTCATCCTCAACGGCTTCACCTTTGCGTACCAATTCTTCGTTTTGTTTGATGACTTTTTCCACGGCTGCTTTATCCGACTTTCGGGTAATTAAAACAGCCGTTAAAATCAAAGACAGGGCGGTAAGAATCACATAAACCCAGAACACGGCCGTCAGCCCGTTAGGCGGAAAGAGATTAACCGAGGCATGGCGTGTAAAAGAAGAAATAAATCCCGAAAAGAATGCGCCCAAATTCATCAAGCCGTAAATAACGGCATAGCCCATGGCAGCCGTTTTTTTATTGGTGTAGCGTTTAACCCCGGAATAAGCAGCCGGTTGAAACAAGCCGTAGGCCAAAACCATAATGGTCAAACCACCCATCATGGTAAAGAACATGGGCGACCACAAACCGTGCCCCAAATTCAGCGTGCCGGAAAGGGATATGAGAATACGGCCCACCAACATGGCCGTAAAAGCAAAGATAAGAGCTTTGCGCACGCCTAACTTATCGGCCCAACCGCCGAAAATAAGCATGGCAAACGTAATGCCGCCGGTTACGAAACTGTAAACCACCCCGGCCTGGGCATCGGTCAGGCCCACATTCTCCGAAGAAAATTTACCGAGAATGGTAAGAATACCGAAGTAAACCAGACCTTCGATGATGTAAGGAACATTAACTCCCCACAGGGCCTGAGGCGCCTGAAAGAAAGCTTTAAACGTTCCTCCCAGCTCGTTAAAAGCATCCGTGATTACCTGCCCCAGCGATTTTTTTTCTGCGGGAGCATCCGTTTGAACTTCTTCCATGTCCGCACTCCTTACTTAAGCTTAAGATAATCCCAGAAAATTAAAAGATTAAATATAAGGGTAGAAAGGAAATGAAGAAAGGAAAAATGCACAAATTTTTAGGAAAAAAACCGTACCGGGCAGGAGAATAGCGGGGAATAGTATTGCCTCGCAGGCATAATGAAATAGACTTTCATTGGTAAAGGGGAAGAAACCTGTATTTTAAATTTCCCGAGACCCGGCACGATCAAAAACGTAATTCTGTTTTCGGAACAGTATCTATTCGCTTTTGCCCGGGCGGTACCAACGGAAAACGGTAACGCCACCCTTGGTAGCCAGCCATAGGTCCGTATCGTCCACGGTAATTCGATAAACATGGTTGCTGGCCAGGCCGTCATTGGTAGTGTACAGGTACCAGTAATTTTCGTTCACGTCGTATTTCAACAATCCCCGATCCGTAGCAAACCAGACGAAATGCGGCGTAAAAGCCATATCGTAAAACCGAAAACGAATCTGCGTGAACGACCGCCATTGTTTGTGAGCAGGGTCGTAAAAGGCGATGCCGTTGTCTCCGGCAAACCAAAGCGTATCGCGATGAAGGCCTACGGCACCGATGTTGACATCGAAGACCGCGGAGCCTGTTTTTAAAACGGAGATTTTGTCCCGCCTGGGGTCGTAACGATAAATTCCGTAAGCCGTGGCCAGATAAAGAAGAGAATCGTCAAAAGCTATTTTACGAACCGGGATGCTATTTAATTTGGTGTCTTTGGAACGCTGAATGTTTTTAAAGCCGATGTCCAACCAATTAATGCCGCGTTCCGTAGCAATGTACAATTTATTGCCGATGACGCGCAAATCGTTGATTTGTTCAGAGAGCAAACGTTGGGCCCGGGTAAATGTGCTCCATTCGTCCTTTTTTTTGTCGTAGCGTACCACCCCCAACTCGGTTCCGAAAAAAACAAATCGT
Organism: uncultured Caldithrix sp.; assembly: GCA_964532875.1. Classification (GTDB taxonomy): domain Bacteria; phylum Calditrichota; class Calditrichia; order Calditrichales; family Calditrichaceae; genus Caldithrix. The sequence continues at coordinate 2,603 of CAZHIZ010000093.1, forward strand.
CGGTCACCGTCGATGGCAGTCACATCGTGGTTGGCAATACCCATAATCAAACCGGCTTCGTAATATTTCCAGATATCGGTATCGTTTTGCCAAAGGCAAATGCCCGAAGGGGTTAGCCCGTTGGAAAGCCCGCCGATCCAAATATCCGAATCGTCCAAATACACGGCTTTGGGAAAGATATTTGCAATGGAGCGCGGCATCAAATGCAAGGTGTTATCGGTTAGATTAATGAGGGCCGGCCCCAACCCGTCGGTAGCCATCCACAAACGATTGAATTTGTCCACCACACCAATGCTTTTTAAATGGAAAATCCGGTTGTAGGGATCGATGATTTCATCCGGCGGGCGGAACAAATAAGCGCGGTCGGTAAATAAATCGGGCAGTTCGCGTAGCGAGGGTCTGTAATACGCCGGAAAGCGGGCCCTGTTTTTTTGCTGGCGATAATATTTAATTTCTTCGGGATCGGGTTGGCGTGGAGGGGGCATGCCGTTTTGCGCCGGTTGCCAATATTGAAACGCAAAATTGTAGACATCCACTCCTTTCGGAGTTTTGGCATAAAGTTGGCGATTGTCGGCATCGTAGCTTAAAGCCAAAATGTGATTGCTACGCAATCCGGAACTGGTGGTAAACGGGAAATCCCAGTAATCGTCGTACAAATGGTAACGTAAAATCCCGCCCAAACGGGTACCGAAATAAACGTAATCATCGCCGATTTCAACAGCCGTGATATCGGTTGCCGGAGCGTAGGTTACCCAATCTTCAATGGTGTAATGTGTAAATCGATCAAAGTAGATTTTTTGAATGACCTGGGCTTTGGAATTGGAAAGGCCGATCAAGAATAGAAAAAGTAAAAAACTGATTTTTTGCATGATCTCACCGAAACTTTGCTGCAATTTGATTGATTCTTCGTTTATGTGCTTTATTGTATTTTATGGTTAAATACACGTATTGATCGTCCGATGTTTTGTCCAGAATAACGGCAATAGGATACAACAGATGTTCCCCGGCGCCCGATTGGTAATTCAGTTTTATGCGCCGCGTTTCATATTGGGCCTCGGCTATTTGCAAAATCTTTCGTTTAAGATGATTCAGCCCGATATGTCTGGCGGCAGAAATAAACATAGCCTCGGGATACAAAATTTGTAGCTGATCCAAAATGTGGTGCTTTGGTAAGCGATCGACCTTGTTAAACACCAACAGGCGCGGCTTGGATTCGATGTGTAACTCATGCAAAATTTCATCGACCACACGTAATTGGTCTTCGAATTGGGGATGCGTTACATCAACCACATGAATCAATAAATCGGCTTCAATGGCTTCGGAAAGCGTGGTTTGAAAGCTGGCAATAAGATGGTGCGGTAATTTGCGAATAAAACCGACCGTATCGCTCAATAAAACGGTGGTAGCGGCCGAAAGGGACATACGACGAACCGTGGTATCCAATGTGGCGAACAATTTGTCTTCAATCGGAACGGAAGCATCGGTTAACGCATTCATCAAAGTCGATTTACCGGCATTGGTATAGCCGATCAAAGCCGCCCGAAACAACCCGATGCGTTGTTGGCGTTGGGTTTCGGCCTGGTGCGTGATGCGTTTTAATTTTTCTTTTAAATTGGCAATTCGCCGGCGTACCAGACGGCGGTCGGTTTCCAACTGCGTTTCACCCGGCCCTTTGGTACCAATGCCCCCTACCTGACGCGAAAGGTGCTGCCATTGTCGAGTGAGTCGCGGTAAAAGATAATTAAGCTGAGCCAGTTCCACTTGAACTTTTGCTCGATTTGTACGGGCGTGCAGAGCAAAAATATCCAAAATCAAACCGGTGCGATCCATCACTTTAATACCGGTTAGTTTTTCGATATTGCGCACCTGAGCTGGTGAAAGTTCGTCGTCGAAAACAATCAAATCGATTTGGCGTTCGATGATGAAGGCATTAATTTCATCTATTTTACCTTTGCCCACAAAATAGGCGGGGTCCGGCGCCGGACGTTCCTGAATAAAGGTTTCCACTACCCGGGCACCACTGGTACGGGCCAAAGCTCGCAATTCGGTTAGGTGATCTTCAACTTCCCAGCGGGATTGATTACGTCGGATCATACCGACCAGGACACAGCGTTCGGAAAAATCGGACTTTTGTTCTATGGTTGTTCTTTCCCTCATAGCTTATTTTTAACAATCACAATTTATTTTAAACAAATTATTTAAAAAAGCAAGTGATTTCTTTGTCACTTTATTTTTAAATTCGCTGGTTGTGCAAAAGTTTCCTTTGCCTAAAGCGGAATGTTAAGGCCAGGCTAAAATAGTCCCGGGAACAGGCGCAAGGCGGTAATAAAAGCAACAAAAATCAGAAAAAAACCGTAAGCCCGTTTTAATTTTGCACTCTTTAAATGTACCGAAAAACGACTGCCTAATTGAGAACCAATAAAAACCGGAACACTCATTAAAGCCGCCAATTGCCAATGTACATGGCCTACCGAGGCATGGCCCAACAATCCGGCGGAAGCGGTTAAGCCTACCATAAAAGCACTGGAACCGATAGCCAGAGGCATGGGTACGCGAAACAGAAGAACCATAAGCGGTATCTTAATAGCGCCACCGCTAATCCCAACAATACTAATGGCCGCTCCGGTGATGAACATAATCGGAAGCATACAACGCAAATCAATGGCTAATGTCTGTCCGTCGTAGCGGCGTTTTAAATACCAACGGGAGACATCTTCTGTGTAGTGAGCACAAAAATGGAAAGGGTTGTGAGGCGGGAACAACATTAAAGCCCCGGCAACAAGGAGTAATAAAGATAATAGTACGGTTAATACGCTTGCCGAAACATAATGGGAAAGAACCCCGCCACTGAATGCTCCTATCGTGGTGGGTAATTCCAGAAATATGGCCAATACCCAATCCACACGGTTGGATTTGCGAAAAACAATAGTGGCCGAAAACGAGGTGATTAAAATTAAAAATAAAGAAGTTGCCGCAGCCTCTTGAAAGGGAATATTAAACCACAATTGAAAAGGCGTGTACAGGGCTCCGCCTCCCAATCCGAAAAAAGAAGCCAGTAAAGCAGCCAGAAACAGAATAAAAGCCAATAGTGCCATCATTGTTTCGCCTTCCTGACGGCGCGCGCAAAAAACCCGAATAATGACAAAAGACGATCCTTTCTCTTTCCCTATCCAATCTGCTGTAATATTAACATTAGCAGCTATTAATAGCAAAGACAAATACTCCCTTCGAATTTGCTCATATCCAAAATAGCAAAAGGAATGCCCCGGAATTGAAAAATCAAATCCAATCGTCCGATTTTTTATTGTTGCATTGAGTAGCGCAATTCATAACACACGGTTGCACCTGTGCTACTCAAGCGCTTTTTTTGTCAGTTTTAGAACATTGCCTTACCTGTTATTTTTAAAATAATTAGCAGGGTTGCTCCGGGCCTGGCACTATTATTGAAAGGTATTTTGTAAAAAGGCGAATGATCTACCATGAGGATAGCAATACCTTTGTGGCAAAATCGGGTTGCTCCGCTGATGGATTGTTGTTCGATGTTGAAAATATTTGAGCTTAAGAAGGATCGAATAACGGAAGTTGGGGTATTGGACATGAGAGAAAAGAATATGGCCGAACGAATCAAAATGGTACGTGAGATGCACCCGGAAATACTTATTTGCAACGGCATCAGCTTTTTTTATCGTGCGTGTCTGCTAATTAATGCCATACATGTTATTCCCAATGTAATGGGAGAGGAGGAAAGCGTATTGAACGAAATTTTCGGGTTACCAAAAAATAAATTTAATTAATGCCAGATAAAACAACGTAAAAGGGCGGAACATGGGAACATCAAGAAGAGATTTTTTGAAATTCGTGACGGCGGGGGCCTTGGCCGGAGCGGGTGTTAAAAAGGCGCACGCCACGCCGACCAACATTCTTTCCGACGACCGAATGGGGGTTTTGGTTGATGCAACGGCCTGCATCGGTTGCCGGCAATGTGAGTACGCCTGCAAGGTGGAGCATGGGTTGCCGGCCGGGAATATTGACGACTATGCCGATCGCTCTGTCTTTGAGCATGAACGTCGGCCAGACGTTGATGCCTTGACAGTCGTAAATCAATATCCGAACGTACATGCCGATGAGCCTCCGGTAACATTTAAGGTTCAATGCATGCATTGCGACCATCCGGCCTGTGTTTCGGCTTGTATTGTCGGAGCATTTTCCAAGCAGGAAAACGGGGCGGTTATCTGGGACCAAAGCCGTTGCATCGGTTGCCGCTACTGTATGGTGGCCTGTCCCTTTCAAATTCCGGCTTTCGAATACAACAAAGCCATCGAACCACGCATCATGAAGTGTGATTTGTGTTACGACAATCGTACTTCAAAAGGAAGACTTCCTGCCTGTGTGGAGGCCTGTCCGACCGAGGCATTGACTTTCGGTAAGCGCTACGAATTGGTAAAACTGGCGCACGAAAAAATTAAGCAAGAGCCCAAGCGCTATTTTGATCATGTGTACGGTGAACACGAAGTCGGCGGCACCTCCTGGCTGTACATTTCGGGACAGGATTTCAGCACATTACATTTTCCCAAATTGGGAGACGAACCCATTCCGGGAGCCACGGAACCGATCCAGCATGCCATTTTTAAATTTTTCGTGCCACCGGTGGCTTTGTATGCCTTGTTGGGCGGTATTATGTGGCTGGGCAAGAACAAAGAAGAATCAGAAGAAGAGGAGGAATAGGGCATGGATGATATGTTTAAACCGGAACCGATTAAACGACCGTTTTTAACGCCCGGTGTTATTATTCTGCTGATTTTAGCTGCCAATGGCATTGTCTGGAGTATTTTACGTTTCGGCTACGGTTTGGGAGCTGTAACCAATTTGGATAATCAACATCCCTGGGGTATTTGGATCGGGTTGGATGTGGCCGCCGGAGTGGCTCTGGCTGCCGGCGGATTTACGACCTCCGCTCTGGTTCATATTTTCCACCGCGAAGATTTTCATGTTTTGGTTCGTCCGGCCATCATGACCGCCATGCTGGGCTACACGTTCGTGGCAATTGGCGTGATGTTCGATTTGGGCCGTTATTACAATATCTGGCACGTGCCCATCATGGGAAACAGCAATTCCGTATTGTTCGAAGTAGGCATTTGTGTGATGACCTATTTGGGTACATTATATGTAGAATTTTTCCCTGTCGTGACCGAACGTTTTATCGGCCAGGTCCATTTTAAAGGCTTTTGGAAAATATTAAATCGACCGATTGATTCTACCCTAAGGTGGATCGATGCCTTTTTGGATAAAACCATGTTCTTCTTCATTATTTTAGGTGTGGTACTTTCCTGTTTGCATCAATCCTCATTGGGCACACTCATGTTAATCGCCAAATACAAAATTCACCCACTTTGGCAAACGTCGATTCGCCCTTTGCTTTTCTTAATTTCGGCCATTGCCGTAGGATATCCCATGGTCATTATGGAATCGCTGACGGCTTCGCGCTCTTTCGGTTTAAAGCCGGAAATGGATGTACTGCGACGTTTAGCGCGTTTCGTCGGACCTCTTTTGGGGGTCTATTTGGCAGCGGTTCTGGCGGATATGGTGATCCGCGGTACCTACGTGTATTTGGAAACCGTTTCCAAGGAAAGTGTTTTGTGGACAATCGAAATTTTATTCGGGGTGATTATTCCCATGCGCATGTTCTTTTGGGATAAAGTTTTACGATCGAAAACATTGCTTTACGTGGCTTCGCTCATGGTTATTGTATTCGGGATCGCACTCGATCGCTTCAATGTTTTCGTAACCGCCTACACGCCTCCCTATTATTTC
>CAZHIZ010000093.1:8513-13301 GCA_964532875.1 uncultured Caldithrix sp.
TCCATGGCTCAAATGAACGGAGGTTGTGAATCGTGCCATCATCATAATCCTCCGGGCAAAATATTACCCTGTTCCACATGTCATCAAAAAGGGGTTAAACGGACGGACCTTTCCAAGCCGTCTCTGAAGGGAGCCTATCATCAATTGTGCATTTCCTGCCATCGAAAATGGAATACGCAATGGAAAACCAAATCGTCTTGTACTACCTGTCATAAAAGAAAAGCGACAACTTTTGATGTAAAAACGGCCCGGCAAGAAGCACGGAAACTCTATCCCACGCCGCAAAGGCCCAAACAATTCGTTTTAAAATCCGATTTTGATGAAGGTCCGATCGTTACGTTTCATCATGAGGCGCATGCCGAAATGTACGGTTTAACGTGTTCGGCCTGTCACAAAAAGACCGATTGTGTGCAATGCCATAAAACCGAAGACGGGAAAACGGTTGCCACACAAAAGCAGGTCCATTTGTCGCATGAAAATTGCCAGGCCTGCCACGAAAAAGAGATTGACAACAATTGCTCGTTTTGCCATGATACGAAAGTACGTAAGGGCTTTGACCATGCCAAAACAGGGTGGCCGTTAAAACCGTTTCATCGAAGTTTGGCCTGTAGCCAATGCCACAAAAAGGGTTTTAAACGTCTGTCTACCAACTGCAACACCTGCCACGATACGAACAAATGGCAACCAGGAACATTTGATCACGCGGTAACGGGGCTTGTGCTGGATGAGAATCACCGCGATACGGACTGCGAGGAATGCCATGTTAAGCGCAATTTTGCGCGCAAACCGCAGTGTACCGATTGCCATGATGATAAATCGTTCCCTAAAAACGTACCTGGCAAATTAATAAAAAGGTAGCAAGGCCATGTTTAGTAAAATTTCATTAAAATTGATTTTAACCATTTCCGCATTGGCCATTATTATTTTTAGTGTATTTGTCTATTACACCATTCGCTCGCAAGACAAATTGCTTTTGAGCCAAATAAAAAATTTTGTCAATGCGGAGAGTGAAACCATTAAAAACAGTACCAAAGTATCCATGCTGGCCAACGACCGCGAGGTAACCCATGAAATCATTAAAACAATCGGCCAACAGCCTCTCATTCGTCAAGTACGCATTTTAAACAAAGAGGGAAAAGTCATTTATGCCGCGGATACCACACAGATCGGTATGGTTCTGGATAAAAAGGCAGAGGCCTGTTATTCTTGCCATGCTTACGATAAGCCGTTAACCCGTTTAAACATTTCCAAGCGGGTACGCATTTATCGTCTGCATCCGGATTCCGCCCGTATTTTGGGCGTTATTAACCCCATTTACAACGAACCCTCTTGCTGGAATGCAGGTTGCCATGCCCATCCAAAATCGCAAAAGGTTCTGGGAGTGCTGGACTTAACCGTTTCTTTAAAACGCGTTGATACGGAGTTAAGCAATGCCAAACACCAAATGGCCTTGTTTGCTTTGTTTTCTATTTTGGGCCTGGCCGTTGTCTTGGGTATTTTGGTCAAGCAAATCATCGGCATTCCGGTACAGAAACTTTCCAATGCCGTTAAAATGGTCGCTTCGGGAAACCTCAATTACAAGGTGCCCGAATTGGGCAATGACGAACTGGGGCTTTTGGCCCGCTCTTTTAACCACATGACCGAAAAATTAATGGAAGCGCGACAACAGCTTTTTCAGTCCGATAAAATGGCTTCGCTCGGCCGATTGGCTGCCGGGGTGGCTCATGAAATCAATAATCCATTAACCGGAATTTTAACCTATGCCAGTTTCTTGTTGAAACGTACCAAAGATCAACCGGACATTCACAAAGATTTGCAAGTGATTGTTCGTGAAACCTTGCGCAGTCGGGAAATTGTCAAAGGCTTGTTGGATTTTGCCCGTCAAACCGTGCCTAAAAAAATTAAATCCGACATCCATCAGGTTATCGAGCGGGCCTTGACCGTTTTGGAAAATCAATTGACCCTGTACCACATTGAAGTGGAAAAGCATTACAGTGACCGATTGCCGCAAATATTAATCGATCCGAATCAAATGCAGCAGGTTTTTACCAACTTAATTGAAAATGCCTATCAGGCTATCGGTAAAAAAGGCGGTAAAATTACCATAACGACGGCGCTGACCCGATTGGCCCCTTACGGAATCGTGCAAATTAAACAGGCGCTGTGCCCCAAAGGACACGATTTGATGGATGAACAGGAACGCATTGACGGACTGCCCACCGTAAAGTTGAAAGTTGTTGTGGACGGTCAGGAGACATTTGTGCATTTAGATCCCATTTACGGGAAAAATCGCATTAAAATGCCCGTGCCGATCAACAAAGGCGATAAGATCGATATTCGCTGTCCCAAATGTAATATTTCGTTAATCGATCCCGGCCAAACCTGTGCCGAATGCGACATGCCGGTTTACGTACTGGAAATTCCCGGTAAAGGCGAGCTACGCGGCTGTTTCACCTCGGATTGTCGTTGGCAATATTGGGATTACATCGAACAACAAGGCCCGCGTGATTATATCGAAATTAAGGTATCCGATACCGGTTGCGGAATACCGCCGGAAATAATGGACAAAATTTTTGATCCCTTCTTTACCACCAAAGGCCAGGAGGGGAACGGACTAGGTATGGCGGTTATTTGGGGTATTCTGGAAAACCACGAGGGCATTATTTCCGTGGAAAGTACGGTAAACGTGGGCACGACGTTCACCATTCATTTACCGGTACAAAGAGGGTGAGATAAAATGGAAGAAAAGAACAGAAAACTTTTGGCTATCGACGATGAAAATGTCATTCTCGAAGCCGTGAAACGGGTGGGCACGGTGGAAGGCTGGCAGGTGGATACGGTAACCGATGCCACACAGGGCCTGCGTCTGGCACAAAAGAATCAATACGATTTGTGCCTGTGCGATATTATGCTTCCGGATATGGACGGTTTTCAGTTTTTGGAGAAATTGCAGGAATTGAATATCGACTTGTCCGTGATTATGACCACCGGATTCGCAACCATCGAAAACGCCGTTAAATCGTTGGATATGGGCGCCATTGATTACCTGCCGAAGCCGTTTACGGTGGATGAAATCTTAAGCACCCTTTATCGCGGTTTTCGCTTTGTTGATTTGAAGAGATTGCACCAGAAACCCGATTCGGATATCGAATCCATTATTGTACCGTGTCCGTCACAATATCGCCATTTGGGGTTCCAAAGTTGGTTGGTTTTGCAATATGATGGCTCGGTAAAAGTAGGCGCAACGGATCTATTCTTAAAAATCATTAATGGTATTAATAACATTAATCTATTGCCGATGGAAGCGGAAATTTTACAGGGCTTTTCATGCGCAGAATTCGAGACGGAAGATGAACTCATCCACCAGTTGATGGCCCCGATGAGCGGCCAAATTATTCGGGTAAATGAAAAATTGAAAAACGATCCGGCACAGCTGGAAAAAGACCCCTATTTTGAAGGCTGGCTGTACATCCTGGTTCCCAAAAATTTAAATTACGAATTAAAATATCTTTCGAGTTGCCATAATATTTTCGGGCAATAAAGGAATGAACGAAACAAACATAAAGGAGAAATTCCATGGGTTTATTTTTATTAATCGTGGCCATTGTTCTCTTCATTGTTGTGGATTTAATTATCCGCACCGTTATTAAACGGGCAGAAGAGAAGCGCATGCGTAAAATTCGGGAAGAGGCATTAAAAACCAATTTGAAATTGGATTTCAGTCACGAATCCAAAACACTCAAAAGAGTGGAAGTGCCGAATCCCAAAGCACGTATTCTGGCCGTGGACGATGAGGAAATTGTCCTGGACAGTTTCCGTAAAATTTTGGTGCTGGCCGGCTATTCCATCGATACGGTGCAAACCGGGCAGGAAGCACTGGATTTGGTGCGCAAACGGAATTACGATTTTGTTTTTACCGATTTGAAGATGCCGGAAATGGATGGGGTGGAAGTGTGCAAGGCGGTTAAACATTTACGACCGGACATTGATGTAATTATCATTACGGGCTATGCCACGGTAGAATCGGCCGTGGAAGTCATGAAATACGGTGCCATGGATTACATCCAGAAGCCCTTTACCGAGGAAGAATTAGTTTCCATGGTAGAAAAATTCCTGATTCGGCGTCAAGAACGGATTCGCAAGGAGATGAAATCCAGAGTGCACATTACACACGTGGGTGAGCAGGAAGCCAAAGAAGCTATCGATTTTTACATTCCCGGCGGAGTGTTTATCGCCCCGTGGCATACCTGGGCTGCTCTTACGGAATCCGGTGAGGTCCGTGTGGGAATCGATGATTTTGCTGCCAAAATTTTGGGTAAAATCGATGCGGTTGAACCCCCAAGTGTGGGAATGGAGGTCAACCAAGGTCAATTGCTTTTTAACGTACATATTGGCCAGGAAATTGTTCCGTTCCATTCGCCGGTCAGCGGGAAGGTTTTGCAGGTGAACAAGAAAGTGGAATCCGATCCGGATTTACTTTCCATTACTCCCTATGAAAATAATTGGATTTGTAAGCTCGATGCCGATCATATTGAGGACGATTTGAAAAAATTAAAGATCGGTCAGGAAGCGGTCAATTTTTACGAAGAAGAAATTGAACGTCTGAAAAAGGAAATCAAAAAGGTAACCAGAACTAAAGACGAGCAGCAAATTCCTGCAGACGGTCGTGTTTATGTCGGTGAATTACGCGCTTTGCTAAGCAAAGATTTGCATGCTATTGTGAACGACTTTTTCATGGTTAAAGAATAAAAGCAGGATATTAAAAACAGGCGTAAAGGAGCCGGGATT
>CAZHIZ010000094.1:0-13084 GCA_964532875.1 uncultured Caldithrix sp.
GATAAATCCCCAATATTTTTGTGGAGGCTCTTTTATCCATGAGCTAAAGCTCGTGGCAATTCACCCCCTTTTAGGGGCGACATTTAGAGTCTTCCCGACTTGGGGCGGGACCACTCGGCAGGCGGGTGACGGCATCTACAAAGGATTTAGAATTAATCCGGTAGGAGCCGGGTTAATTTGGAATTTGGAACTTGGAACTGGTCTGGCGGTAGCTGGATTTTCGATCAGTCAAAACCCTAATTTACAATTCGTCGGTAGCCGAATCTTCGATCCGACGAATACCGAATTTACAATCCGACAATGACCGACCCCATTTAACCATTTCCCATTCAACCAAATTCCTAATCCGTCGGTCTGTCATTTAGCCGAAAATGGCTTTAAGGATGTAATAAATAACAATAGCCCCGGCAGCACCGGCCGGAATGGTCACGATCCATGAAATCACGATATCGGAAACCGTACGCAAATTAAGCGAACCGATGCCGCGGGCCAACCCCACTCCCAAAACAGCACCGACCAGAGTATGCGTCGTACTGATTGGTAAACCAAGCCGTGAAGCCAATACAATGGTTGTGGCCGCGCTAAATTCGGCGGCAAAACCGCGCGTCGGTGTCAATTCCGTAATTTTCTTGCCGATCGTCTCCATCACGCGCCACCCCCAGGTAGCCAGACCGATCACAATACCGACACCGCCCAAGCCTAAAATCCAAATGGGAACTTGCGCTTTCATTGTCACAATGCCCGTTCCCAAAATGGAAACCACGGCCGCCAACGGACCCACTGCATTGGCCACATCATTTGCACCGTGCGCAAAAGCCACAAACGAAGCACTGAGTACCTGCAAATAGGCAAAAATCTTTTGTACCGTCCGATATTCATTGGTACTGCGTTCCACTTGCGCATGAAGGTGGGCTGCATCTTTGGCCGCCTTTAAATCCTCTAAAATGGAAGACAGATCAAATTTCAATTCACCACGCGAAGCGGAAACTGCTTTGTTCAAATGGTAAATAGCCCGATTAATACCTCGAATCACAGGCGCCGGTTGCTTAATTTCTTCTTCCGTTATTTCCGGTACATTTTCCTGAATATTGCGTACCAGATAATGACTGATAATCGCCGCGATTAACCCGACAATACTGGCCACGACTAAGGCATGCCCGAAGCCTAAATTCAAATGTAAATTCTTTAAACCTTTAAAAACCATGGCCAAAGTCAAAATAATAAATACCAAAAAAACCAGCGGGGGTACCATTTTTTTGGCCGCACGAATCGGATTATCCTGATAATAAATCTGCCGTCGCAAAATGGTGAATATGATGAAAGCCAGAGTGCCGCTCAAGACAGGAGAAACAACCCAACTGGCCACAATGGAACCCACCTTGCTCCATTCCACGGCATGAAATCCGCCCACAACCACACCGAAACCGATAACCGATCCCACAATAGAGTGAGTCGTCGAAACCGGCCAGCCGAAATAGGTGGCAAATTGCAGCCAAATGGCCGCGGCCAGCAAGGCCCCGATCATTCCGTAAACCAAATCCATGGGATGTCCGGTAAAAAGTTGCGGACTTACAATCCCTTTCCGAATGGTTTCCGAAACGTGGGAACCGACCAAAACCGAACCGGAAAATTCCAGAATGGCCGCCAGAATAACGGCCCGCTTAATGGTGAGCGCCTTGGAACCGACCGAAGTCCCCATGGCATTGGCCACATCATTGGCACCGATACTCCACGCCATGTACAGGCCGGAAGCCAACGCAATGATCAACAAAATCGTTTCAATACCCATTTATTACTCCCAAAAAAGTAATTCTGTCCATTTTAATTTAGCGCAAATCCAAAACCATTCTCACACGATTCGCCAGTTTTTCGGCCGTATTACTCAAAGCGGCCATTGTCTGAAAAATATTAGTCCATAAATAAAAGGTGGTGTAAGGAATCTTATCTTCCAGGGCAATAAGCTTCTTTAATAATTTCACCTGAATCATGTCCACTTCGTGTTCGATCACGGCAACCCGATCCACCATCTCGCTCACCAATTGCGCTTCTTTACCGCCAAACGAAGTTTCGATAAGTTCATCCAATTGTTTTAATATCAAATGGACTTCATTTACCGATTCAATATTCTTTTCAACAAACAGCTTCATATCCTCATCAAAATCGGGCAACGGTTCTATTTTCTTCATGGTAAAAAGAATAGCCGTATCTTCGGCCTTATCGGCAATGGTATCTTGCAAGGAAAGGATGCTCAATAAATCGGCACGATTAATCGCTAAAAAAATGCCGCGCGGCAAGTTATTGCGAATTTCATTCTTGGTTAAATCGGCCAAATGTTCCAATTCCGAAATTTCCTTGGCCAACTGTTCGATCTGCTCGAAATCGTTTTTCGTGTAAGCCTGATACAATAATTCCAATTTTTGCACGCACTGCGAAACACGCTCCATGTGTGTTTGCAACGGCGCAAAGGGCGAACTACGAAAAAGATTGGCAATGGCTCTCATTGGTTAATCTCCTACTTTTTTATTAAAATCTGAATATAAAAACGTTTTTGTTAGAATAATGTTAGAAATTTACGGATCGCTTAATTTTCCCTTTTACAGTAACAAATCGGGTTAAAAATAATTTTTCTTCCAACCTGATCGAATAGCGAAATTGGCCGCGTTTATCGTACCCCAAACGTACTATTGCTTCTCCAATAGTACAAATAAATTAGTGCGTAAGAACTTCAATGGCAACAAGCGCGTTAGCAAGTGCCAAAAAAGAAAAATAAAGAATAACCACTTGCGCGTATCGTTCAAATCGGATATGTATTGCAACCAAACCAAACGAAAACCACCGATACGCTGGATGGCTCGCTTGCTGTTCACTTTATGGTACGTGGGAAAAATATCATCGTCATGGACTTTAAAAAGGCGGGTGATCAACCAATGCTTTAAGGGATAGGGTAGTAACAGGCGTGGCAAAAAAATAAAAGGCGACCAAATATTGGTAGTTACAAAAAGGATGCGCCCACCGGGTTTCAGCACCCGATGTAATTCTTTAAAATAGTCTTTTTGAGATTCAAAATGTTCGACAACAAAGCGCAGAGTAATCAAATCGGCCGTTTGATCTTTAAAAGGAAGATGGCGAATATCGGCTTGAACAAACGGTAAATGCACATTCTCGGGACGAATCACATCCACCCCGACGGCTCGCTTGGCAAGGGATGCGAATTCCGCAACTTCCGCATTATTGCCGCACCCCACATCAAGCCAGGTTGTGTCTTTGCGCAAATGCTCTTTAAGCTGCGTATCGAATAATTCCCAGCGAGGCTTAAAACTTGGATCAAATCGTTTGATAATTCGTCGGGCCCATTCCCGATTTTCCAACCTTCCTCCGTCATTTGGGCGATTGTTCTTTTTATAAGGTAAAGAGTAATGGGTTCTTCGTTGATTAGCCCTTATTTATTTTTTTATTTTGTATTTTGTATTTTTCTTTCTTTAAACCCCTCCTCCCTGCTAATTACGCAAAGAAAGACAGGGGCGGGGTTTCCCCATTGATCGTTGCAGATTCCGACATTAGCAGGATTGCCCTTCCTCATTCTGTCGAGCAGTCCCATGTTTATCCACCGAATCCATTCCTAATTCCTGATTGCCGATTCCCGATCCCTATTTTCCCTTCAACCCAATGACCACCCGCCAGGCAACTCTTACTTATTTTGTATTTTTTATTTTTTATTTTGTTTTTTTATTCTCCCAACCTCTACGCTCCGTGTTTTATCTCCCACTCGGTCCCTTGCGGGGTATCTTTTACTTCGATATTCAAAGCACTCAATCGATTGCGTATTTCATCGGCTAAGGCAAAATTCTTTTCTTTGCGCAAAGCCGCCCGAACGTCCACTAAGATTTTAATGATCCCGTCCACATCGCCCTGGGCACTTCCCATGATTTCGGAATAATCCGCAGGAAGCAATCCTAAAACCGTACCGGCGGTTTCTTCCAGAGCCTTAACGGCTTTTTCCAGTGTTTCCTTGGCAACTTGTTGATTTTTATCCAGCCAGGCATTCACCGCTTTTAAAAACTCAAATAAAACGGACAACGCTTTCGGTGTGTTGAAATCATCGTTCATTTCGTCCTTAAAATGGCGTAAAAATCGCGTGATTTCTTCTTCGAAAGCCATATCGTTTCCTGGCTTAGTGCTCTTGTTTTTTAACAGCCGAACAAAGGTCTGATGAAATCGGGCAATCCCTTTTTCCGCCGCTTCCAGGGCCTGATCACTAAAATCCAACGGAGAACGGTAATGACTGGATAAAACGAAATAGCGAATGCCCAATGCCGAATATTTTTTGAGTGCCTCTTTAATGGTGATAAAATTTCCCAGAGACTTCCCCATCTTCTGACCATTTACCGTAACCATATTATTGTGCAGCCAATAACGAACAAACGGTTTGTCGTATGCCGCTTCACTCTGGGCAATTTCGCATTCATGATGCGGGAAAACATTTTCCAGACCACCCCCGTGAATATCAAAGGGCTGGCCCAAATATTTGGTGGACATGACCGAACATTCGGCATGCCAGCCGGGATAACCTTTACCCCAGGGGCTGTTCCACTGCATAATGTGCCCCGGTTCGGCGCGTTTCCAAACGGCAAAATCGGCCGGATGTTTTTTCTCGGGATTGTGCTGAATGCGCACGGCAGCCACCAATTCATCCAATTTGCGGCCGGAAAGCTTCCCGTAATCTTTAAATTTCTGCACGTCAAAATAAACCGTGCCGTTAACCTCGTAAGCGTAGCCTTTCTCCAAAAGACGTTGGGCCAACTCGATTTGTTCGGGAATATGGCACGTAGCGCGGGGTGAAATATCGGGACGTAAAACATTGAGGGCATCCATATCCTCGAAATAACTGCGCGTGTAGTGCTCGGCTATTTCCATGGGTTCCAACTTTTCGATACGTGCCTGTCGGGCAATTTTATCTTCGCCCTCATCCGCATCGGAAACCAAATGCCCCACATCGGTAATGTTTTGTACGTAACGGACCTTGTAACCGATGTATCGTAAATAGCGTACGATGACATCGAAACTAATGTAACTTTTGGCATGTCCCAAATGCGCATGACCGTAAACCGTGGGCCCGCAAACGTAAATACCCACAAAACCGGGATGCAGCGGCTCAAAAACTTCTTTTTTTCGGGACAGGGTATTGTAAACAACCAATTTTTCCATCGCTTTTTCCTCGTTTAAGAAGCAACCGTTTTGGGTTTGTTAATAGCCTCTTCCACAATCATTTCGATCATGGCGTTGTAATTAATGCCCGCTTCCTGACAGGCCATGGGCAATAAACTGGTATCGGTAAGGCCGGGTAACGTGTTCACCTCCAGAATGTAGGGGATGCCGTCTTCCCCCAAACGCAAATCGACACGCGAATACCCGTAGCAGCCTAAAACGTTGTGAGCTTTGAGTGCCAGCTTCTGTACTTCCCGGGTCGTTGTTTCGTCCAGCTTGGCCGGGACATCGTATTTACTTAATCCCTTTTTGTACTTGCATTCGTAATCGTAAATGCCGTGTTGCGGAATAATCTCCAGTACCGGAAACACGCGGTTTTTGATGATGCCCACCGTCAGTTCTCTGCCCCGGATGTATTCTTCCACAATAACCCGCGGGCTTAGGGTAAAGGCATGGTCGATCGCAGCCTGCATCTCTTCGAAATTCCGTACGATTTTCAGACCGATTGTGGAGCCTTGATCGTTCGGCTTGACCACTTGCGGAAATTCGACCTTTTTCAACTTTTTACGCGACGCATCCGGCCGTTCCAAAATAACCGCTCGCGGAGTGGGCAACTTGGCATTTTTGAAATAAATTTTGCTTATATCTTTTTCCATGGCCAGAGTGGAAGCAATTCTTCCCGATCCCGTGTAGGGAATTTCGGCGGCGTCTAACATGCCCTGAACGACACCGTTTTCGCCCTTGCCCCCGTGCAAAGCAATAAATACCAAATCCGGTTTTAAACGTTTGATCACCAGAATATTTTTCAGAAACATGCTGCCCCGGTGCAGCGGCAGCATATCGATGCTCGGATATTCGATTCCCAACCAATGGTGATCGGAATGGTTGAGTTCCGTTTGTTCTTCTTTGGTAGCTATGGGGTCAATTTTGATGACCTGATGTCCGTTTTCTTCCAATGCCCGGGCTACTTTATTACCCGTGACAAGCGAAATTTCACGTTCCGTGGAATCTCCGCCCATTAAAACAACAATTCTCATAATGCTAATGCCTGCTTTAAAAATTGTTCGACTTTCCGTTTACCGATCACACTCAAAACAATACCTAAATCCGGACCGTGGGTCTCTCCGGTAATGGCCGCGCGCACAGGCATCCATAAATTCTTGCCTTTTTGCCCGCTACGCTTTTGTACCGTTTTCATGAGTTCCTTAAAATGCTCAACAGTCAATTCGTCCATTCCGGCTAATTCTTCCAACATCACTTTTAAAATTTCTTTACTTTCCGGTTTCTTTAACCATTCTTCGGCTTCCGGTGCATATTCCAGCGTATCTTTAAAAAAGATGGCCGTTTTCTGCGGCAAATCGGCAAATTTGTTAAGACCCGCACGCACCGCTAATAGAATGAGCCTGTTTTTCTGCGCATCACCCGTATCCAATTTTAGCTTTTTTAACCATTCCTGCCCGATGCGTACATATTCGTCTTCATCAATGGAACGAATGTAATGGCCGTTCATCCATTCCAATTTGTGCACATCGAAAACCGCGCCCGCTTTATTAACACGCTCTAAACTAAAATATTTAATCAATTCTTCCAAACTAAAAATTTCCTGATCATCGCCCTTGTTCCAGCCCAATAAAGCCACAAAATTGATTAGAGCCTGCGGCAAAAATCCCTTGGCACGATAATCTTCCACCGCCACATCGCCCTGACGTTTGCTTAATTTGCTACGATCGGGATTTAACAACAACGGCAAATGGGCAAACTGCGGTTCCTGCCACCCGAAAGCCCGATACAATAATATATGTTTGGGCGTACTGGGCAACCACTCCTCTCCGCGGATCACATGACTGATCTTCATCAGATGATCGTCCACCACATTGGCCAAATGATAGGTGGGAAAGCCGTCGCTTTTAAGGAGCACCTGATCGTCAATTAAAGCATTTTCAAAGGAGACATCCCCGCGAATGATGTCCTTAACGACCGTTACTCCGCTGTGCGGCACTTTAAGTCGAATGACATGGGGTTCCGTCTTCATCCGCTTTAAGGCTTCTTCTTTGGGAATATGCCGGCAACGCCCGTCGTACATCACGGGTAAACCTTTTTTCTGCTGCTCCTCGCGCATGGCGTTTAAAGTCTCTTCGGAACAAAAACAGGGATAGGCGGCATCATTATCCAATAACCGCTGCACGTGTTCACGGTATATTTCTTTGCGTTGCGATTGAAAATACGGCCCGTACGGCCCACCCTTCTCGGGCCCTTCGTCATAATCCAGGCCGGCCCACCGTAACGTTTCCAATAAATTTTCGACCGCTCCTTCCACATATCGGCTGCGATCGGTATCTTCAATACGTAAAATAAAACGGCCTTGATGATGCCGTGCAAAAAGAAAATTGTACAAAGCCGTGCGCAAACTGCCCACATGCACATACCCCGTAGGACTCGGTGCAAAACGTACGCGAACTTCCGTCATATCTATTTCCCGTTCCTTTCTGACACTTTTGCTTTTTTAAATACAAAACGATACGTCACAAACAGTACAATAACCATCCCTGTAATCAAAAGAACGATTTGATTGTACTGCTTTAAAATAAGCATAATTTTATGCCAATTCGCTCCGAGCAAATAGCCGCCGTAAATGAGTAAACCGTTCCAAATAACGGCGCTGATGAATGAATACAATAAAACCAACGGCCAGCGTAAACCGAAAAAACCGGCAAATAAAGAAACCACGCTGCGCGTACCGCTTAAAAAACGATTGGCTGCAATAACCCAATAACCGTACCGCGCAAACCAATACTCCACTTTTTTTACCTTTTCCGCACTGAAGGTCTTTTTCGTCCAACGGGCATTCAAAAGTTTGGTTCCCAACTTCAGCCCCAGCAGGTACATGGTAAAAAACCCGATCACACTGCCGATGGTTGTGGAAATGTAAACGCCCCAGAATCCCAGCTTTCCCGTACTTACAAAATAGGCGCCGATCACCGTTACCGTATCGCCCGGAATCGGTGGAAAAATATTTTCCACAAAGGCGCTTATTAATAAAATTAAATAAGCGACCAAAGGGTTGATGTGATCCAGTAAATGGGGTAACGATTCCAGCATGGGACACCTTTAACCGATTAAAACCGTTGCCTGCACGTGCAATTCGTACGGATTGCCTTGCAGAACGTATTGCTTTACGGTCAGTTGATCTTTTTGCAGGAACAACGGCTTACCTATCATTTTTGCGAGTGCTGCCAGCCTCTCTTCGGACAAAGAACGGCGGACACTCAGAGTAATATCCAAATTCTGGATTTCCAAGCCGTCGTAATGTAATTGCAATTCGATTTGCTTCAAAGCCTGGTCAGGGTCATCGGAAAGCCCGTTTCGACGTTCATGGAAATTTCCGGCGGCGCTTAATAAAGCATCGACCACGGCGCCGTACACGGCAGCAAACGTGGTCGATTCCTCATTTCGCTCAAAATTTTGTCGAACGGCTAAACCAATACCTATTCTCAAAAAGCATCTCTCGTTTTAAAGGATCAACATGGCATCGCCGTAACTGTAAAAGCGATAGTTTTCTTTAATGGCCTCATTGTAAGCCTTTAGAGTAAAATCCCTACCGGCAAAGGCCGCCACCAAAAGCACCAGGGTAGATGCGGGCAAATGGAAATTGGTAATCAAACCGTCGATAATTTTGAATTGATAAGGCGGATAAATGAACTTATCCGTCCAGCCGCTGTGTGCCTTTACCAGCTTATCCGCATTGGCCACCGATTCCAGAGTACGGACGGTTGTGGTACCCACGGCAATCACCCTTCCGCCGGCCAACTTTACCTCGTTGATTTGCCGGGCAGCTTCTTCCGATACTTCGTAATATTCGGAATCCATATTGTGGCGCGTCACGTCTTCCACCTTAATCGGCCGAAAAGTCCCCAGGCCCACATGCAGCACAATGGGCACGATGCGTACGCCTTTGGCTTTAAGTTTTTCCAGCAATTCTTCGGTAAAGTGCAAGCCGGCCGTGGGAGCGGCAACGGCGCCTACCCGTTTGGCGTACACGGTTTGGTACATTTTTTTGTCGATCTCTTCCGCCTCGCGTTTGATGTACGGGGGCAAAGGAGAATTACCAACCTGATCCAGAATGCGGTAAAAATCGTTGCCATTGTAATCGAAACGCACAACCCTTCCGCCGGAAGTGGTATTATCGATCACATCGCAACCAAAATTTTCGGTGATTTGAATGCGATTGCCTACACGTACTTTGCGGGCCGGTTTTACCAAAACTTCCCACATGGTGTCTTCCAATTGCCTTAGTAACAGCAACTCAACTTTGGCATCCGTTTTTTCTTTGGTACCGAACACCCGGGCCGGGAACACCTTGGTTTCGTTAACAACCAGTACATCTCCCTCGTTTAAATAATCCACCAGATCTTTAAAAATGCGATGCTCCCAGGTTTGATGCTTGCGATCGAGCACCATCATGCGCGATTCATCCCTCTTTTCCAGAGGATATTGCGCAATCAGCTTTGATGGAACCTCGTATTGGAATTCCGACAATTTCATCGTTATCATTCTCCTTTCCTGCTTTAAAAAAGCGAGGTTTGTTGATTATTTTTATTTGATTTTATTCCAAAGTGTTTGTAAGCCAGGGGCGTTACCACCCGGCCGCGCGGTGTACGGTGTAAAAATCCCTGTTGAATTAAAAACGGTTCGTACACTTCTTCAATGGTGTCACGTTCTTCCCCCACAGCCACGGCAATGGTGCTGAGACCAACGGGCCCTCCCTGATATTTTTCGATGATCGTCAACAAAATGCGCTTGTCCATTTGGTCCAAACCCAGCTCATCCACTTCCAGACGATCCAGGGCCAGTTTGGCCACCTCTTTCGTTATTCTGTTATTGGCCACCACTTGAGCAAAATCGCGCGTACGGCGTAAAAGGCGGTTGGCAATACGCGGCGTTCCGCGCGAACGACGCGCCAACTCCATGGCTCCTTCGTCTTCGATTTCCACATCCAATATCTTAGCCGAGCGCTTGATGATCAAAAACAAATCTTCCGGTGAATAATAATCCAGACGCAACACCACCCCGAAACGGGCACGCATGGGCGAAGTCAACAATCCGGCACGCGTCGTGGCACCGATCAACGTAAAAGGGGCCAAATTCAATTGAACCGACCGTGCATTGGGCCCTTTGTCGATCAAAATCGTAATGCTGAAGTCTTCCATGGCCGAGTAGAGATATTCTTCCACCACATTGTTAACCCGGTGAATCTCATCGATGAACAGAACATCTTTTTCCTGCAAGTTGGTCAACAAACCGGCCAAATCTCCGGCCCGCTCCAGCACCGGACCGGAAGTACTTTTGATCCCCACATTCAACTCTTTACTCACAATCATGGCCAGGGTTGTTTTACCCAAACCGGGTGGTCCGTACAAAAGCACGTGATCCAACGCTTCCTGGCGTTGTTTAGCGGCTTCGATAAAAACCGCCAGATTATCTTTAACCTTTTGCTGACCGATAAAATCGTCCAGACTTTGCGGCCGCAAGGTGCTTTCAATCTCTAAATCTTCTTCCAACAATCCGGGACGGATTACTTTACTCATGGGCACCCGTTAAATTACCTGTAATGCTTTTTTGATTAATTCGTCCGCGCGTGTACACGGCGTTTTCTTTTGCACCTTCGTTACCGCACGTTCGGCCTGTACTCTACTGTACCCTAAAGAAATTAAGGCCAAAATGGCTTCGTTTTCAAGCGAATTAAAATCCACCGGTGCCACAACGCCTTCTTCACCCTGTTCTTCCTCAGGAAGACGTATTTTGTCTCGTAACTCAACAATTAAGCGTTGCGCCGTCTTTTTGCCCACTCCGGAAATGGAAGACAGGGCACGCTCGTCCCGGCGCATAATAGCCTGTTGAATTTGCGCCACGGATAAGCCGGAAAGCAAAGTCATGGCCAACTTAGGACCGATACCCGAAATGCCCAATAACCCCAGAAACAATTCACGTTCCGCTTCATCGGAAAAACCGAAAAGCTGAATCCCGTTTTCACGGACATGCAAATAGGTTTTTAAGGTGGCATTTTGGCCTTCGGAAGGCAATTTTTGTGCGGTATTTAAGCTTACTTTGATCGCATACCCGATGCCGTTTGTCTCCAGTACGATTTCCGTGGATTTGTTGGCAACTATTTTTCCGTTAATATAATCAATCATTTTCGACTACTTTTTATTGAAAACGCATACGGTGCCAATGACAAATAGCGGCAGCCAAAGCATCCGAAGCATCGGCGGGAGTAATGGCCTCCGCGACACGTAATATGCGCTGCACCATGTAATTAACCTGATCCTTGGAAGCGCCGCCGTTCCCGGTAACGGACAATTTGATTTCGCGCGGCGAATATTCGGCAATCGGAACCCCTTTTTCCATGGCCGCTACCATAACGGCACCCCGCACATGCCCCATGGTGATGGCAGTTTTGATATTCTTGGCATAAAAAATATCTTCCATCACCACAACATCCGGTTGTTGCACCGTAATCAACTCTTTGATTTCCGTATGAATTTTAAAGAGCCGCTCGGCCAGGGCTTGCTTTGCCCTGGTTCGCACAACCCCATAGACAAATAGCTGAGGAGTGGGAACCTCAGCTATCCGAATCAGCCCATAGCCGGTAATATTTAATCCTGGATCAATGCCCAAAATCTTCAATTTACTTACTCGCCCGAGGCTAAACGCTCCATTTCGGCATCTTCGATGTCAAAATTGGCGTAAACATTCTGTACGTCGTCATGGTCATCCAGCGCATCCATTAAGCGTAACATTTGCTCGGCGGTTTTACCTTCTATTTTTATGGTATTTTGAGGAATTCGTGTCAATTCCGCACTTTCCATAACGATGCCTTTTTCTTCCAGCACATTACGCACGGAATTAAAATCTTCGAAGCCCGTGTAAATTTCGTACACATCATCCCCGACCTGCATGTCTTCCGCACCGGCTTCCAAGGCTATTTCCAGTAAATCATCTTCCGTGTATTGATCTTTGGGCACACGTATCAGGCCCTTGCGCTCAAAAATCCAGGCTACGCTACCGTTTTCTCCCAAATTGCCGCCGTGCTTGCTAAACAAATGGCGCATTTCGGCCACAGTGCGATTACGATTATCCGTTACGGCTTCAACAAAAACAGCCACACCACCTGGGCCGTAACCCTCGTAGGTTACGTCTTCGTAAACAACCCCCGGCAACTCACCGGTGCCTTTTTTGATGGCGTTATCGATATTCTTGGCTGGCATGTTGGCTGCTTTGGCGGCAGCAATGGCCACTCGTAGGCGGGGATTTGCTTCGGGGTCGCCGCCACCCATGCGGGCGGCAACGGTAATTTCTTTAATCAGCTTGGTAAAAATTCTTCCGCGTTGTGCATCGACTTTTGCTTTTTTATGCTTAATAGAATGCCATTTGGAATGACCTGACATAAAACCTCCTTTTCTTCAAAGAAAGTAAATTTAATAAATTTGGAACGCGTTTTCAAAATAATTTAAGTATTGATAAATTTTGCATTTATCCAAAAAACTGAAAATAGAGACAAGTTGTTATTTCTGTTCAGGTTTGAGAAAACATCCGTAATGGCTACAGAAGGGAAAACATACCTTAACACCTTTAAATAAGGAAAGATTTCAATCCGGGTAGGCCCGAGGAAAATCGTTTTTTTAGGAACTATGGGTGCGAATTTCGGTTTTTAATTAAAATCAAAGAGTAATTGCCGATTTTTTTGTCTTTTGTCCTTTGTCTTTTTTTTGTACCCTTTCCGTCCTCAACGCATGCATCGAAGCCACTGTTACCTCATAGGGGAAGGTAAGCAAGGCGTAAGCGCTTGCCCATTTTGCTGTTAATTTTGATGGTTGGGCAT
>CAZHIZ010000095.1:0-13007 GCA_964532875.1 uncultured Caldithrix sp.
CTGCCGAACCATTTACCATTCAACGATTCAACCATTCAACCATTTTCTATTCAACTATGCTCTACCTTTGCCCTTTCGCTCCGTCGAAAGCCTGATCTTCTCACTCTTTGCTGCTCTTACAGGCATTTTATGTTTAACATACTAAAAATTGCGGATGCGGTTCCGTTTTTACCAAAGCGATACACGCGGATTCTTCTATGGTTCTGAGCGGTACAATCCGTTTTGGCGAATGTAGTCCCAAACACCGTGGGGTAACAAACTGCGCACGGCTTGTCCCCGACTAATGCGTCGGCGAATGAGTGTGGATGAAATTTCTATTAACGGTGTTTGCAAAAATAGGATTTTGTCCGCCGGCAATTGCGGCGGAATAGTACCTTCTTTGCGGTCGTACACCACCAAACGAACCTTCTTTAAGATGTCTTTGTAGCGATGCCATTTGTGAAATTCCGCTAAATTATCGGCTCCGATAAAGAAAAAAAGTTGGGCTTGCGGAAATTGCCTTTCGAAATATTCAATAGTTTCGACGGAATAGGAAACGCCGTTTTTTTTAATTTCGTATTCCGAAATACGGAAATGCTCGAACGGTTCAAGAGCCAGACGCAGCATGCCTAAACGATGTTCTGCCGGGGTGATGTCGCTACGCTTGGCAAAAGGATGGATTAAATTGGGGATAAAAAAAACGTTTTCCAGACGCAGGGCGTCTTGCAACCATTCGGCAACAATTAAATGTCCGATATGAATGGGATCGAAGGTGCCTCCGAACAAACCGATTTTTTTTGAGACCGTCAAATCACGATTGTTCCTTGTTTTGTTTCGCTAATTTTTGGGCCAATTTTTCGACCTTTTTCAACAAGGAGCTATTGGGAAACTGTTCTTTGAACTTTTCGATTTCTTTTTTAGCCGAAGCATTGTCGTCCATTTCCAGATACGTCTCTATTTTGCCCAATTGAGCGTCATCGGCCCAATCCGTATCGTAGTAATTTTGCAACACCAAATCGTAATAAATAATAGCTGCTTTGTATTCGTGCATTTTGCGGTAAATGTCCGCATTTTTGTATTGCTTCTCGGCCAACTTGTTACGCAGTTCGGCAATTTTCTTCAGAGCATCATCTTTTAAAGGCGAAGTCGGGTTTTCTTCGATAAATAATTGAAATTGGCGGATGGCTTTGCGCGTGTATTCCTGATCCAATTCCGGTCTGGGCGACAGTTTATAATAGGACAAGGCCAATTTGTATTCCGCCAGGGGTACCAATTTGCTGTGGGGCATATTATTGATCAGTTTTTCAAATTCGGCCGCGGCGATTAAATATTCTTTCATCTTAAAATGCGATTCGGCCAAATAGTATTGGGCGCTGTCGGCAATGGAACTGGCCGGGTAGCGTAACGTTACCACGGTAAACTGATCAGCCGCTTCGTAATAATCTTCGTCGTCGAACAATTTTTTAGCATAATGGAAATATTGATCGGCCGTCCAGTCCGGTTGGGGGTGCGTTCCGGCACAGTTCATCAGAAACGCGGCCATGAAAATTAAAATGAGGCTTTTCTTTAACAAGCTATTAATCCTCCACATCCTTTACGTCACTCCATCATTAACCGCCGAAATTAATAATCGGCCGTATTTACCATCTGAAAAATAATCAACTTTAACGCCGTTGCCAGTAACAAGTTCACCGATTTTGATTTTTTACGATTTAGCTGCGTAAGCTAAAAAATAAATAGATCAATACACTAACCGAACCCAAAACAACGGCCGGTTGCAAATACCGCGTCCAACGGGAATAACTGACCCATTGGCCCTGTACAAACGAAAACGGGCTTGCTTCCAGATCATCAATGCGGCTCCGTTTTATCCAGTCGTTGCGGGTGATTTGTACCTTTAATGCCCTGTTTCCCTGTCGGCTATCGGCAGGGGAAATCCAACCGTTTAGGCGCAAACGAACCCGCCTTTGTACCTTGCCTCCGAAGCCCAAAATTTCGCCGGTCGGCTCCCGATACTCGATTTTTACATCGAAAACTTCCACGGCCAATCGGGCCTTGCGCGCTTCCTGAAAAACAGGAATTCCCTTGCGATTGAAATATTGAATGAGCACATTTCGGCAATAGGCCTGTTTTTCCGGATTGAGAGCGCTCAGCACAATTTGCAAACCGCTGGAATCAAAATAATGGCTTACCCTGATGGAATCTAGCGCTTTTAAAAAAAGCGAATCGATGAGCGCTTCGTTACTCATCGATTGGGCCGTTGCCGGAATATGAGCAAAAGCCGATAGCCAGACTACTAAAAAAACAACTCGTTTCACGGGCGTTAAAGTTACTGTTCAGACCGATTGAATGCAACTCTATGCGTAATATTCGCTTTGGAAGGGGTAACGAAGCAAAAGGAAAGGGAAATTCTGTTGGTAAAACTGGGTTTAAAGATGTTTTTTCAGCTCTTCGAGCAATTGTCGGATGACTTCTTCTTTGCTGCCTTCGATGCGACAACCGGCGGCCCGGGCATGACCGCCACCCTTAAAAGCTTTGGCCACTTTATTGACATCCACATGCGATTTGGAACGTAAACTGATTTTATGGTAATCCGGTTTAATTTCGCGAATAAAAAGTCCGACTTTGCCCCCGCGTACGGCCACACTGTAATTGGTCAACTCTTCGATTTCATGGGGATTGCTCTTTTGCATGTCTTCGTAGTTTAAATAAATAACCGTGACCGCACCGTTAAGGTAGCTTTCCATGGTGTGCAAGCCTTTGCCGATCATGCGCAGTGCATCAATGCTGTTTTCAAAAAAAATAGTGTTGATGATTTCGGCCGGTTTGGCTCCCCTGTCAACCACTTGCGAAGCAATGTAAAAATCGCGTGCCGTGGTGTTGGAAAAAGAAAAACGTCCGGTATCATAAACGACGCCCGTAAACAGGGCTGTGGCCAAATCGGGATCGATTTCCACATCGAAACGCTTGATGACTTCGTAAACCATGGCCGTTGTGGATGAAGCTTTTTCGTCAACCCATTCAACGGCGCCCATGGCATCTTCCTGCGGATGATGATCGATGCGCGCCACGTGCTCTCTGGGCGGAAGCAACTCTTTAACCGCTCCCAGACGGCCGTAACCGGGCACATCCAGAATGATGGCGCTTTCGATTTTTGGCGGATGGGTCAGATGTTTAAAACTTTTAATGTCTTTAAATGATTTCAGAAAATCAAACCGCTGATCCAGATGCTCGTCCGTGAAAATCATGACGGACGACTTGCCCAATTTTTCAAGGAAAAGATGCACGGCAATTACGGCAGCGATGGCGTCGCCGTCCGCATTAATATGGCCGGAAAGTAAAAAGTAATCGTGTGTTACGATAAAATGGTACAGTTTCTCAATCGCTTCACGGTAATGTTCAGGCATTTTCACGGCAGTTCTCCTAAAAAAGAGGCAAATTTAAACAATAAAGTAATAAATGCCAATCTTTTTTTTATCCGTTTTCGCGTTCGCTGTACGCTTTGAAATGCCCTGGAAGAGTGCCCGGTTGCGCAAATATCAAGGGGCTAATTAACAGAAGCTTCTGCGGATTCCATTCCGAAAGCCGAACCCTAAAAACAAAAGGTGCAACCCATTAAATTTTTGTAGATTTAAATTTATTTTCTAAATTTGTGCTTCTTAAGCGCATAGCAGACGGTTTCAATAAATGAGATAGGGCGAAAACGTTGGAAGTGCAACAAAGCTTCTACAAAAAACTGGAATTGAAATTTCTGGAATGGTCCGAGCCGGTTATCCGAGCTGTTAATATTTCGCTGTTCATTGTGAGCATTATTGCTTTAATTAGCCTGATTCTGCAATACGGCTTTTACATTTCGCCGGCCTTTAAGTCAATTCTGCAACGGTTGAATGTTTTAATTGTTTTGTACTATGTGCTGCAATTTTTCATCAAATTGGTTTTTACGACCGACAAGTGGCAATATATTCGCCATCATTGGTTTGAGAGCACTCTGGTGGCCATCATCATTTTAAAAGTTACCATGGTTGTTCATGAAATCGGTTGGGGAAAAGTAGGGCACTATTTTACCAGTTTAAATGTGGAAGCCCTGACTCAACTTTCGATTATTGGTGCTCAAATTATCATCATTTTGTCCATCATCAGCGGTGCCGTACGATTTAATCGCCGCATTGCCTCGTTGCGTTTCCATCCGGCGCAAACATTTATTCTCAGCTTTTTAATTGTGATTTTAATCGGGAGCGCCATGTTAATGCTGCCGAAAGCCGTAACACCCGGCCACACGATTAGGCCCCTGGATGCATTGTTTACCGCTACGAGTGCCACCTGTGTAACCGGGCTGATTGTCGTCGATACGGGACATTATTTTTCTTTATTGGGGCAGTTGGTTATTCTAACTCTTATTCAAATCGGCGGGTTGGGCATCATGACCATTTCAAGCTTTTTTGCCCTGTTCTTCGGCCGCGGCATGGCCATTCGCGAACGAATCATGCTGCAGGAAATGTTGAACATCGATCGTCTGGGGGCCATTACACGATTGTTGCGCGGCGTTATTTTCATAACCTTTAGCGTGGAAAGCATCGGGGCGCTTATTTTGTTTTTGAGTTGGAATCAACCCCATTGGACCATCTGGCACCGCATTTATCATTCGGTGTTCCATTCGGTTTCCGCCTTCTGCAATGCCGGATTTTCGCTCAACAGCGATTCGCTTATGAGCTATTCCGCCAATTATGCGGTCGTACTAACCATAGCCTTGCTCATCATAATTGGCGGTCTGGGATTTGTGGTTATGATCGATTTAACGCGCGGGAAAATATTTGAATCAACCGAAAGCCGTCGCCGCGTGCACCGCCTTTCCATTCATTCGCGTCTGGTACTCATTATTACGGCCTCCTTGCTGGTCTTCGGTACGCTGATCATTTTTCTGATCGAACCGATTCAGGGCAATTGGCTGTACCGACTGGTGCAATCCTTTTTCTGTTCGGTAACGGCCCGTACGGCGGGTTTCAATACCGTTGATATCGGGGCTTTAACGGCACCTACGGCTTTGATCCTTATGTTTTTGATGTTTATCGGAGCTTCGCCTGGTTCCACCGGCGGCGGTATTAAGACGACCACGCTGGGTGTTTTAATCGCCAGTTTTCTTTCCATCATCCGCGGGAAAAGTCGCATCGAACTCTTTAAGAAGAGTCTCTCGTTTACCATTTTGAATCGCGCTCTGGTTATCTTTGCCTTTTCCATTACCATTGTCATGGCTTCGGCCTTTTTGTTAAGTTTAACGGAACACACCGATTTATTAACCTTGTTGTTTGAGGAGATTTCGGCCTTCGGTACGGTGGGCCTTTCGCGCGGGATTACACCCATGCTTAGTTCCATGGGAAAATGGATTATTATTTTTTCCATGTTCATCGGTCGGGTGGGCGTTTTAACTTTGGCCTTTGCCATCACCACGCCCAAAGAACATTTGCGCGTGGAATATCCGGTGGAGCGTAACGTGATGGTTGGCTGAAAAGAAAAAGGTTTGTGAACACAAGTCTTTAAAGAAAAAACGGTTTTTAGGGCAGGGCATTTAAAAGCCATTTTGTGAATTTAAAGAAGCGAGGAAAGGATGAATAAATTTTTAATTATCGGATTAGGCATTTTCGGCCGTGAGCTGGCCGTAAGTTTGATTGAAAAGGGGGCGGAAGTAATTGCCGTGGATCAGCGTATGGAACTGGTGGAAGAAATTCAGGACCAGGTTACCTATGCCATTCGTCTGGATGCCATGGACGAAAAAGCCTTAAGCAGTATCGGGGTGGAAGATATCGATGTGGGAGTGGTCTGCATCGGTGAAAATTTCGAATCGAATCTTTTGGCTGCGGTGCATTTGAAAAAATTGGGCGTTAAGACCGTCATTGCCCGCTCTTCCAATCCCATTCAGGAAAAAATTTTAAAAGCCGTCGGAGTCGATATGGTCATTACCCCGGAGATGGAAGCCGCGGAACGTCTTTCGTATCGTTTAATGCATCAGGGCTTGCTGGATGTGACCTATATCGGAGGCGAAACCGTGGCGGCCAAAGTAAAAGTTCCCGACATCTTTGTGGGAAAAACTCCGGCCGAGCTTGAATTGCGTTCCAAGTACGGTGTGAATCTCATTGCCATTCATACGCCGCAAAAAAGCAAGGACGGCGGTGAATTGCCGCCCATCATCAACAATAATCCCGATGCCAATACCGTCTTTAAAGAAGGGGATGTTCTGGTATTAATCGGCAGGAACCGGGATTTGCAGAAATTGGCCAAATTGTACAATAAATAACGGACTACGCGAATTGAAACACATTCCCGTATGCCCATGAATTAGGGGGGAGGATCCCATGCGACATAAAATTCTTCCGATTTTGATGATTTTTGCCGTAGTGGCTTGTACGGGTTACAAAAGCAACAAACCTGTAGCCTTAATGCTCAGCCTGCAAAAAGGAAAAACGTACCGGCTGTCCATAAAATTCGTTCAAACTATGGGGCAAACCGTACACGATATGCAGCAAAATATTACCACCACCCTTCGGGGGAATCTGTCGTTTTACGTTAAAAATCGCTTGAACGACCGTTATTTACTGGACGGACGTTTCGAAACTTTGCATTTTACTCTGCAAGCACCGCGCATGACCGTGACCTTCGATTCCGACCAAAAACCGCGAACGGGGAATGTCTCCGATCAAATTTTTGCCCGATTTGTGAGCCAACCGTTTCATATTGTAATGGATCATTACGGCAACATTATTTCCGTTTCCGGCATCGATTCCCTCGGCCACGCCATTGTCGATACGATGGAGATCGCTAATCCCTTGTTGAAAATGCAATACCTGGAGAATTTTAAAGGGTTGGTGGGTAATCGGGCTTTAAAAGGAACCTTGTCTTCGCTGTTTGCGTTTTATCCGGCCAAAGCGGTAAAAATCTCTCAATCATGGGATAAAAAACTTAGCGTTCAATCGCCGATTCCGGCCGTATTCGAGACGACCTACAAATTGGCGGATTTCGATTCGTCCGAAGCCCTGATTAAGGGTAAGAGCCTTATCGAATCACAGCCCGTTCAACCCGAGGCCAGTGGCCTGAAAATCGATTACGAGATCGAAGGAAGCCAAACGAGCGAAATAAAAATTCGACCCAAAGACGGCTGGATCAAATCCGTTACGATGCAATCGGAAATAACAGGTACGATGAAGGTGCAAAAAAGTCCGCAAATTCCGCACGGTTTACAAATTCCGTTTACCCTTAAAACCAGTAGTAGCGCTCATTCACTGTAATTATTCCAATTTTGAGGTCGCTTAAAAGAGTTTGTTTTTAAATGAACCGATTCCGATTTTATTCGTATTTGATGAATGGAAAGAAAGAAGGAAAAAGTTGGAAAATTAACTTGACTTTATGCAATGAATAAAATATATTTGCGTCCACCTCGTTAAAGTGGGTAAATGCGCCTGTAGCTCAATTGGATAGAGCGTTGGATTCCGGTTCCAAAGGTTGGGGGTTCGATTCCCTCCAGGCGTACAAATTTTTCAAAAGACATGAACCATTGTTCGGTAACAAGGAATTGAAATATTTTACACAGTTGAACTCTGACAAAACAAACGGTTTAATCTTTAAAAATATCTTTTTGACTACCGAATCAAACCGATCTCCAGAACGCAAGTTCAGACGAAAAAAACGGAATTCGCAAATTTTAGACAAAGGCTAAGAGGTTTTTTATGGCAGAAAAAATTACTCCTCGTCATGTGGATTATTCGCGCTGGTACACCGATGTTGTTCTGCAAGCCAAACTGGCGGATTATTCTCCGGTAAAAGGAGCCATGGTCATTCGCCCCAACGGCTATGCTATTTGGGAAATGATCCAACAAAATTTAGATCGCATGTTCAAAGAAACGGGACACGTTAATGCCTATTTCCCCTTGCTCATTCCCGAAAGTTTTATGAAGAAAGAAGCCGAGCACGTTGAAGGATTTTCACCGGAATGCGCCGTGGTGACCATTGGCGGCGGACAAGAATTGGAAGAGCCTTTGTACATTCGCCCCACATCGGAAACCATCATCTGGAGCATGTACAAAAAGTGGATCATGAGCTACCGCGATTTGCCCATCTTAATTAATCAATGGGCCAATGTTTTGCGCTGGGAATTACGGACGCGTCTGTTTTTGCGGACTTCCGAATTTTTATGGCAGGAGGGGCACACGGCACATGCCACCTTTGAAGAAGCCGAAGAAGAGACCAAACGTATTTTGAATATTTACAAGACTTTTGCCGAAGAATATCTGGCCATTCCCGTCATTCCGGGACGTAAAAGCGAATCCGAAAAGTTTGCTGGCGCATTGCATACCTATTCCATCGAGGCCATGATGCAGGACCGCAAAGCCTTGCAGGCCGGAACCTCCCACAATTTGGGTCAAAATTTTGCCAAGGCCTTCGATGTAAAATATCAAGACAAAGAAGGTAATTTGCAATATGTTTGGGCTACTTCCTGGGGGGTAAGTACGCGTTTAATCGGCGCCCTCATTATGACCCATGCCGATGACAACGGATTGGTTTTGCCGCCCAAAATCGCCCAACGTCAAATCGTTATT
The DNA here is from genome assembly GCA_964532875.1 of uncultured Caldithrix sp. GTDB lineage: Bacteria > Calditrichota > Calditrichia > Calditrichales > Calditrichaceae > Caldithrix. The sequence goes on from CAZHIZ010000095.1 coordinate 8,565, forward strand.
GTACCCATCTGGCGCGGCGAGGATGAGAAAAAGCAGGTTCTGGAATATGCCGAGGGCATTCGTCGGGAACTTAAAAAAGAATTTACGGTTATTCTTGATGATCGGGATCAATATAAGCCCGGCTTCAAATTTGCCGAATGGGAGTTGCAGGGCATTCCAGTTCGTTTGGAAATAGGCCCCAAAGATTTGGCCAAAAACGGCATGGTTCTGGTACGCCGCGATTTAATGAAAAAAGAATTTATTGATCGCAACGGCGTGTTGGAAACCGTACGAAGCGCTTTGCAGGAGATGCAGGTTGCCTTACTGGAACGCGCTCGCAAGTTTCAGGAAGAAAATACCTTTGAAGTGAATGATTACGCTAAATTTAAAGAGATCATGGCCGATAACGGCGGTTTTGTAAAGAGCCATTGGTGCGGCAATCCCGATTGCGAAGCCAAAATCAAGGAAGAGACCAAAGCAACCATTCGCAATATTCCTTTCGATCGGAAAGAAGAGAAAGGCAAATGCATTATTTGCGGTAAGGAATCCGATGGGCGCGTCATTTTTGCCAAGGCGTATTAATTAAAAGAACGAGAGAAAACGAAAGGTAACAAAAAACCGATGTACAACAATCAGGGCCCGTATTACCATTTTGGCGGAAATCGGCTTTTACCGCCGGCCGTAAAAAATTTGATTTATGCCAATGTGGTTATTTGGGCAGTCATGTTCTTTAGCCATTTGAGTGGCTCCGGATTTAATAACTTTATTCTGGATCAGTTTGCATTAAGCCGTTACGGCGTGCTGGGTCAGTTTAAGATTTGGCAGTTGGTTACCTACATGTTTTTGCACGACCCCAACGGTATCCTGCATATTCTGTTCAATATGCTTTTTCTCTGGATGTTCGGGGTAGAGCTGGAAAACGAGTGGGGAACCCGTGAATTTTTACGATACTATTTTGTCACCGGTATTGGTGCTGGTATTTTGAATATTATTTTCACGGTCAGCCCCACGATTGGTGCTTCGGGGGCCATTTACGGCATTATGCTGGCTTATGCCATGCGTTATCCCGATCGCTACATTTATCTCTATTTTCTTTTTCCGGTCAAAATGAAATATTTTATCGGATTTTTATTTTTAGTCGCTTTTTTCTCCACTCTGGGTTCCTATGGCGGCGGTATTGCTCATGCAGCTCATCTGGGCGGGATTGTGATCGGTTATATTTATTTGAAATATTGGTATTTGTTTTACCGGATTAAAAGCAGTTTTTCCGGTATTAAGAAACCGTCGATCAAACCCACCATGAAATACCATAAAGGCTCTAAAAAGGAAGAAGAGAAGATCGAATATTACCGCCGGGTCATCGACGAGTTGCTGGACAAAATCAATCGCGTGGGGTATTTGAATTTGACGGAAGAAGAAAAAAAACTTTTGGAAGAAGGCAGCAATTACCTTCGTGAACACGACAAAGAAAATTATAATTAGATAAATGCTTTCTTTTTAGGAGGTGCCCATGAGTTATCATGAAAATTTAACCTGCGGTTGTGTCGATTGCCATTACAACCATGATAATCTGTGCTACAAAGAATCGATTACGTTGGATATTAACGGAACCTGCGAAGACATGGTAACCTGTGACGATTTTGATTGTCAGGATTGTGAATTTTTCGATTTCTGCCGCAAAGAGAAAAAATACAATTCCACGGCTTTTACGTCTAATGAAGATTATTACAATGAGGATGAATATTAAACAATCGGCTTTTTTACAATAAAGTTCTTTCCGCAAACGTTACGGCTGATCAAGCGACGGTCACAAAATCTTAGCTTGCACATCGATTTAAATAAGGACATAAAAAAATCCGCCATGAATAAGGCGGATTTTTTATTTGGTTACCTCTCTCAACGCTTAAAAGCGCTTTGGGGAAAATTAAATATTTCCCCCAATAATACGTCTTATGTCAAGGGGTAGCTGTAAATTCGATACCTTTTGTACAAATCCGAGCCTAAAGAACGAATGGCGCTGTTCATCGGTTCATTGTCTTCCAAAATCCACGACATCTCGCCACCGATATAACCGTTTTTCTTGGCACGTTCGATCGTTTCAATGTAAAAAATGGAACCCAATCCTAAATGTTGGTAGGCGCGTTTCACGCCCAGGGTAATGACACGAACGGTTTTAATTTTTTTCATCCCGAACAGCAATTTGAAAATACCCGTGGGCAAAAGACGCCCGTCCGGGATGTTACGCAGAATTTCGTTAATGTTGGGCAAAGTTAGGCTAAAAGCAATGGGCTCGTCTCCTTTTTCGGCCAAAAGCAAAAGGTCGGGATCAACAATCTGTTTTAACTCCTTGGCCATGTGATCGATTTCGTGGTCGGTAAAGGGCACGAATCCCCAGTTTTTACTCCAGGCATCGTTGTAAATTTCCTTAATCCGTTCCACTTCCTGTTGCAATTGCTTCATGTTGGCCGCCCGAAAGGTAATGCCCTGTCTCTCTTTTATTTTGTTGGCCACGCGGCGCATTTTTTCTGAAATATTTTTCAAAGCATCATCGGTCATTAAGTGCCAGGCATACAGGTCTTTGATTTTTTGCTGGCCGAATCCTTCCACGAGGGCCGAATAATATTCCGGATTGTGTGTCATCATGATGTAGGGAGGTGTATCGAATCCTTCGATAAGCAAACCGCATTCGTCATTCGTAGAAGGATTCATGGGCCCCACCATCAAGTCCAATCCCTTGCCTTTTAACCAATCTCCGGCGGCTTTAAAAAGAGCATTGGCCACCTCCTGGTTATTAATCGCTTCGAAAAATCCCCAGAAGCCCCACTTATCGTTGTGGAATTTATTGTGATTGTCGTTTTTGATGGCCGCAATGCGCCCCACCACACGTCCATCTTTTTGGGCTAAAAACAATTCCATTTCGGCATGTTCAAAGAAGGGATTTTTCTTGGGGTCCAGAATTTCTTTGCGGGCGATACGCAAGGGGCTTACCCAATTTGGAGTTGTTTTATTAATCTCCCACTCCAAATCGATAAATTGCTTACGTTGCTTCCCGTTGCGGACAGCAATTACTTCGACAGCCATGGTTCGATCCTTCTCTGTTAAATGATACCCAGTTCTTTACCGACTTTATGTGTGATATCAAGGACTTTTTCCAAATCTTCATCCGTGTGGGTGGACATAAAACTGGTGCGCAACAGGGCCTGATCCGGAGGCACCGCCGGACTGATCACGGCATTGGCATACACACCTTCTTCGAATAGGCGTTTCCAAAAAATAAAAGTCAGTTCATCATTGCGGACATAGATGGGAATAATCGGTGTATCTTTACTTTTCCCGATATCGAAGCCTAAATTTTTGAACCCTTCGCGCATTTTGTCGCCAATTTCAAGTAGGCGCCGCATGTGTTCCGGTTCGGTACGAATGATTTCCAGCGTTTTCAGAACAGCAGCCGTGGCGGCCGGTGTAGGGGCGGCCGAGAAGATGACGGGATTGGCAAAATGTTTCATGTAGTCAATCACATACCGCGGGCCGGATACAAAGCCACCGATGGAAGCCAGCGATTTACTGAAGGTACTCATGACAATATCCACTTCGTCTTCCAGACCCAGAAATTCGCAGGCACCGCGTCCGTGTTCGCCCAGAACACCCAATCCATGGGCCTCGTCAATGTACACACGCGCATTGTATTTTTTAGCCAAAGGCAATAATTCGTCCAGTTTTACGATATCGCCTTCCATACTAAAGACGCCGTCGCAAACGATTAATTTGGCGGCTTCCTGGGGAATTTGGGAAAGCACTTTTTCCAGGCTGGCCATATTATTGTGCTGGTAACGTTTGATATTAGGATTTAGAGCGGCACGCGTACCGGCATAAATGGAAGCATGATCCGACTTATCCAAAATAATGTATTCGTCTTTTCCGACCAACGTGGCGATGCCACCCAAATTGGCCATGTAGCCGGTACTAAAGATAAGCGCGGCTTCACGGTTCATGAATTCCGCCAATTTTTCTTCCAATTGAAGATGCAGGTCGAGCGTTCCGTTAAGAAAGCGGGAACCGGAACAACTGGTGCCGTAGCGCTTTGTCGCCTCGATGGCCGCTTCGATGACTCGGGGATCATGCGTTAATCCCAGGTAATTATTCGAGCCGATCATGATGATCTCACGACCTTCCATTTGCACCCGCGGGCCGTCATTGCCTGTTAGTGGCCGGAAGTAGGGATAAATCCCGGCCTCGATGGTTTCTTTGGCCCGCGTAAAATTGCGGCACTTATCAAAAATATCCAATTAGACCTCCACAAAATCAATACACTTGCATCGTTTCTTAAAATACAAATTAAATAAAATCTTAATATATTGAAAATTTTTTAATAATCCCAAATTCGATTGTAAAAAAAGTGTAAACACGGTCAAATTGGGATGGGTAGGATTTGGGAAAAGGCAGAAAAAGTACCGATTGGGAGTT
>CAZHIZ010000096.1:0-8926 GCA_964532875.1 uncultured Caldithrix sp.
TGAATGTATTCGAATAATTTATTGGGCAGGGCGTGATAATAACTTAGTCCCTTTCCCGAAATAACCGTAAAACCGAAATCCGCACCGGCGGTGTATTTTGGCAAGTCCTGAAACGGAAGCAAACCGGTGAAAATAACCCGCGATTCCATTCCGTATTCCCGGGCCAACCGTTTTAGTTCGTTTAACAACGGTCCGTCGCCGACAAAAACCAAAGTCACCTTATCGACCTGACGGCAGGCAGCCAAAATTTCCCGCAAGCCGCGGCCTTCGAATAGCATTCCCTGATAAATGGCGATTTTGTGGTCGGCCGGAATGCCATAGCTCCGACGTAAAAAGTTCGATGGAGTAAGCGGGCGATACTCCGGAATGTTCCGCACATACCCGTAAACCTTCAGAGACGGATAAAGTTTTTGCAAGGCCCGGGCATCGGAACGACAAACCGTAAAAGCGCCGCGACACTTTTGCAAACCGAGACGCTCGTACCAGTGCCAAAAGCGATGCCGCCACGGGCGTCCGACCAATGAATTCAAACCGAATAGTAATTCCACGCTGTCATACACATAAACAATCGGGCTAAGCACATATTTCATTCGTAAAGGCAACAGGGGAAGGTAATCGTAAGCGATAAACAGATCGGCTTTTTGAGGCACAAGTTTGAAAAAACTTTTGACCACAAAAACAAGAAAACGCCAAAAAGTAGGCTTTACAGGTAGTTTAAGGCGCGTTACGGAAACACCTTGCCATATTGAAAGATCCAGCTCCTCATGATAGGCAGCTAAAATCCGAACGTCGAATCCTTTTTTGGCAAGCGTTTGAGTTTTGCGGAAAAGATTGGCTTCGTATCGCAAATCGGAAATGGTTACAATCCACACACAGGGCTTTTTTTCTGAATTCAATAGCAGTATCTCCTTGAAAAACGGCTAAAATTTTGAACAAAATCCGTTACTCCAAATTTAACGTACACCTCGATCCATGGCAACCGTCGTTTTTTCATCCGCCGCTCGGCTAAAATCAGCAAAACTTTTTTGAAGGCAGCCCGCATGTTTTATTTCAACTTTACGGCCGTACCGTACACCAGAATTTCCGCGGCATTGGCCATGATGTAGGATGTGGCAAAGCGAACATTAATTACGGCATCGGCCTGCATTTCCATGGCCATTTGTTTCATTCGGTCCAAAGCCTGTTCACGCGATTCGGCCATCAATTTGGTGTATTCTTCGATCTCGCCCCCGATTAAATTCTTGATGACGGCTAACAAATCGCGTCCCAAATTGCGTGCCCGAACCGTGTTCCCTTTGACAATGCCTAATACCTGGCTTATTTCTTTACCCGGGATCGTATCGGATGTGGAAATAATCACCGTAAAACCCTCCTGTATTTGTCCACCCTGCGTACCATCATTTTTTCACGAATCACGGAAATGAGCAGGATTATCAAGCCCAAAAGCAAAAGCCCGAGGCCGATTTTTTCCACGAGCGGCTCCTGCGGATTTAGAAAGAATGTTTCAAACAGATCATAAGCAGCATAAGCCAGTAAAAGAATCGCCCCCACGCTGATTAAAATCCAACTGATTCCCCGCTCCATTCGATTGTACACATTTTGCCAATAATCGTCCCAAAACATCTCGGGTATCGGTTTGAATTTCATTTGGGAGGTCTCCTGTTTTAGTTTTTGAAACGATTCCCATTCGCGGCGACATGAGGCACACGTCTTGAGATGCTCTTCTAAGGCCTTCACCTCTTCATCACGCAATTCCTTGTCCAGATAGCCCATCATCAGTAAACGGGCTTGATCACATTTCATATTTCTCCTTTAAAATTTTGCAAAATTTTCAACAATCGCTTACGAGCATAATACAACCGGGACATGACGCTTCCTATGGGAATGTTCAAAACATCAGCCATCTCCTGATACGAGAAGTCATTAAAATCTTTCATCAAAATAATTTCACGATCTTTTTCATTCAAAGCATTTAACCCCTGCCATAAAAGTTTAGTTCGTTCATTTTGCTCGAACAATTGATCCGGCCGTTCACCCAAATCCGGTACGGTTGCTTCCGTATAGTCATCCATGCGCAAAAAACGTTTGTGTTGATTTACAAAATTGATGCACAAATTTTTTAAAATTCGATAGAACCAACTGTAAAAAGGGCGTGAGGGATCGTAGTCTTTTAGCGAACGATAAGCGCGATAAAAGGCCTCCTGCGACAGGTCCAGAGCATCTTCGTGATTCTTGGTAAACATCAAAGCCAGGTAATAAGCCCGTACCTTGTACTTTTCCACGATATGGCGGTACATTTCCTTATCACCACGCAAACAGGCTTCTATTGCTTCTTTGTCCGAAATTTCTGCTTTCACAGCAACATACCCTTTTACTACAGAAAAACGCACGATTTATTCAAAGCCCTTAACAGTGTTTAATACGAATTCTCTCTGTTCGTATTTCCAGGCCAAGCCGTTGTGCTTCAACTAAACTTACAAATAATTATGGAATGGACAAAAAATATTCAAGGGGAAAGGTTGGCTTTATCTGCGCAAATTTTTTATCTTTAAGATGACCCGATTACGTGCCGTCGGGAAATTTGTTTTCATAAAAAAAAGCAGCCTTTGAGATTTAAAGAGAATCAAAAAGCAAAAGGAGTTATTATGCTTAAAGGGAAAATTGCATTAATTACCGGAGCCAGCAGCGGCATCGGCAGGGCAACCGCTCTGGTTTTGGCCCGTGAAGGTTGTAACGTTATTTTAACCGGCCGGCGTGCCGAGCGCCTGCAACAAGTGGGAGAAGAGATTAAACATCGCTACCAGAGAGACTATCTGACACTGCCTTTTGATGTGCGAAACCGTCAGGCTGTGGAATCCGCCATTGCCGGTCTGCCCGAAAATTGGCAAAAAATCGATATTTTAATCAACAACGCCGGCCTGGCCAGAGGACTCTCCAAAATTCACGAAGGCGAAATCGATGACTGGGAACAAATGATCGATACCAATATCAAAGGACTGTTGTATGTTACCCGGGCCGTTGTTCCGGGCATGGTAAAGCGGGGCCGCGGTGACGTGGTCAACATCGGTTCCATTGCCGGGCACGAGGTGTATCCGGGCGGGAATGTCTATTGCGCCACCAAGCATGCCGTCGATGCCCTGACCAAGGGTTTACGCATCGATTTGGTCGATACGCCCATTCGGGTTTCCAGTGTGGATCCGGGCCTGGTTGAAACGGAATTCAGCATTGTGCGCTTTAAAGGCGATACGGAACGCGCCAAAAATGTTTATCGTGGTTTGCAACCATTAACCGGTGAAGACATCGCCGAAACCATCCTCTTTATCGTCACGCGACCCGCGCATGTGCAAATTGCCGACGTGGTCATCTTTCCCACGGCCCAGGCTTCGGGCACGATTGTGCATCGCGCTTCCGCTCGATAGTCTCTGCTAACGGGCATTTACATTCCTTTGCGCCGAACCTTTAGGGGGATGGAGCTGTGAAGCGCAGCCCATTCCCCTTTTTACGATGTAAAGATCGGCAATTCGTTGCCGAATCAGCCCGAATAACTTGCTTTTTGCCGACTTGGAAAGTATCTTGATTCCAAGTAAGAACGGAATGTCTTTGCGCATTTGTCTCATCTTACTTTCTCGGCAAGTCTTTAATTTCCTGCGAGACAAATATTTTTCCTCTCCGGGTTTTTAAAACGCATTTTATTCCCTGACTAAAGTTCTGCAGCAAAAAATTCGATTATTACGGGAGATGTGGGCAAAATAAAGAGACATGGTATGAAAGATTCTACGAAACATTCCCCGCCCGATGGCCAGATATTTAATGACGAGAGAGTATTTCGTACCTTGTTTGATGCCTTACCCGACGCCGTTTTGATCCACCCTTTGCTCAAAAGAGGCTTTGGCCGCTTTTTGGAAGTCAATCAACATGCTTGCCGCTATTACGGATATTCTCACGATGAATTTTTACAACACACCATCAAAGATCTGGTGGTTCCTTCCGATATTTGGTCCCGTAAAGCCACGAAAATCAAAAAACATTTGTTACAAAACGGGCACATCGTTTTTGAGGCCCAACATCGGGCCAAAGACGGGCGTTTGCTTGAGGTTGAAATACAATCACAAATCGTCGAGCTTAACGGGCAGAAAGTCATCTTTTCCGTTTGTAAAGATATCAGCAAACGCCGACGCCAGCAGATGCTCATTAATCGGGCCAAAGAAACGGCCGAACATTATTTGAATCTCTCCGCGGAACTTATCGTGGCACTGGATCCCAAAGGTAGAATTACTTTTCTGAACGAAAGCGGTCATAAATTATTGGGATATCCCGCAAATACATTGGTCGGTAAGAACTGGTTTACAACCTGCATTCCGTTGCGCATTCGCCACCAGGTGCGTAAAGTATTTAAACAATTAATGCTGGGAAAAGTGCAGAATGTTTCGGATTATTTGAATCCCGTTCTCACCAAAGACGGAGCGGAACGAATCGTTTTATGGCATAATAGCCTGTTAAAAGACGAAGACGGAAAAATTATCGGTACCATTAGTTCGGGAAAAGACATTACGGATTTACGCCGCACCGAACTAGCCTTAAAGGAAAGTGAGGCCCGCTATCGCTCATTATTCGAAAATTCTCCGGTTGCTCTCTGGGAAGAAGACCTGACAGATATGGTCCATTATTTGCAGCACCTAATAAAAACCCGCATACCCGATCGAAACATACACCAATTTTTAACTCAGCATCCGGAAGAATTTCAGGAACTTGTGAAGCGCATCAAAATTTTGCGCATTAACCAGGCTACCCTTCAACTGCATGAGGCACAAACGTCGCAGCAGGTTATTGAAAACCTGGAACATTTTTTTACCGAAGACTTTTACGAAATCTTTAAAGACGAATTGCAGGCCATTGTCGACGGCAAAGATGATTTTACCTGTGAAGAACGCATTCGTACTCTTTCCGGAGCCATAAAAACAATTCGTTTAAAGTTCACGTTATTGCGGCCTCAGGGCCATACCTCATCCAAATATATCGGTTTAATAGCCACCATGGATATTACCGATCTAAAAAAAGCCCACTCCGAAATCGAGCGCTCCCACGCCCGCCTTGCCATCTTGCACGAATTGGACAAAGCCGTTCTGGAAGCGCATTCCGTAAGCGAAATTTCGAATGCGGCTTTGGACAAATTGCAACGCATCATTCCCGCCGATCGTTTAAGCCTTTTGGTTTTAACGGATGAATCGCGCAATGCCGTCTTGTTTGCCCGTGGCCTTTTGCAAGAAGAATTGGGACAGGGTAAAATCTTTTCTAAGACGATGGTATTGCCTCAATACAAAGACTTAAAGACGAAACGGCTTACCATCATTTCAGGCCAAAGAGCTCCGCGAAAACTCAACAAAATCATGAGCCGTCTTTCGCAGGCCGGATTAAAAACCATTCTTAATATTCCCATAATGGCCCACGGAGAGTTGTTGGGAGCTTTAAATTTTGCCTCCCGAAAGCCAAATGCATTTTCCAATTGGGAAATCCAGATGGGAGAAGAAGTTGCCGATGTTTTGGGAATTGCCATTGAACAGGCCCGCTTGCATGAAACTATTAAACAACACGCCCTGGCCGTGGAAGACAGTTTACACGAATTGCAGCAAATTCATAAATTGAGTACGGCGCTTTCCGGATTACAAACCGTGCGCAAAGTCGCCGAAGAGACCACTGCAATCTTTCGCCAAGCGTTATCGGCCGATATCGTTTTGTTCTATTTAAAGCGAGACAACATCTTAAAATTAATCGCTCGCCGTCCACTCAAAAGCGTGATGCCAAATTTACGTGTGGACCATTTCAAAGTAGGTGAATGTTTGTGCGGCTTAGCGGCCGAATCGGGTAAGAGTGTGTTTTCCAAAGATATCCGCAGAGATAAACTATGTACGCGCAATGAATGCAAACAATCCGGCATCCATTCGTATGCCGCCATTCCCTTAATTGTTCATGGCAACATATTGGGAATTATCGGATTAGCTTCTCAAACACCACGGGATTTTTCCATTCAAAAATCGTTTTTGGAAACTCTGGCCAACGAAGCGGCCTTGGGTTTGCAAAACGCAATGCTACTGGAAGAATTGCGACGCTACGAAAACGAATTGGAAAAACGCATTGCGCGGCGTACAGCCCAATTGCTTGAAGCAAACAAAGAGTTGGAATCGTTCTCCTATTCCGTTTCGCACGATTTACGTGCCCCTTTAAGGGCAATTGACGGCTTTTCCAGAATTTTAGCCGAAGATTACGGCACGGCATTGGATGACGAGGCCCGGCGTCTCATCGGAGTAATCCGTAAAAACACGCAACACATGGGGCAATTGATTGATGATTTATTGGCTTTCTCCCGTACCAGCCGCCAGCCTCTTCATCCCTCCAAAATTAATATGAACGATTTAGCCAAAGCCATTTATTACGAATTGACCGATGAGAACCAACGGAAGACCATAACTTTTAAGCTTCATCCCTTACCGCAAATCACGGGTGATGCTTCCCTGCTGCGCCAGGTTTGGCACAATCTGCTTGGCAATGCCCTTAAATTTTCGCAAAAGCAAAAAAATCCGCACATCGAAATCGGTTTTATTGACCATCCGGATTCGGTAGTTTACTACGTAAAAGACAACGGTGTTGGCTTCGATATGCAATATGCGCATAAGTTGTTTCAAATTTTTCAGCGTTTACATTCCTCGGATGAATTCGAAGGCACGGGCGTCGGCCTCTCCATAGTACAACGCATCATCAATCGGCACAGGGGACGCGTCTGGGCCGAGGCTAAACGCAATGCGGGCGCAACGTTCTACTTTTCTTTGCCCAAATAATCGCTACTTTTCTCACGAGCTATCTTCTCGTCCTTTTCACATTTTATTAACAGGCATTTTTTCTTTACGAAGCAAACGGTAAATTTTTAACGATATTTCAAAACCCGAGGCGGAAAAACGATTAAAAGTCAGGGTGAAAACAATTTGTAGTAGTACTTATTTTAAACGTTATTCCGCCGATAATGTTAGCGCAGTATGAAAGGATTAAAAAATGGAAACCGAAGCTTTGGAAATCATTTTGATCGAAGACAATAGCGCCGATGTGGAATTGACGCTTCGGGCTTTAAAGAAGAATCACATCACCAATCGCGTTTTGGTTTTGAAAGACGGCGAAGAGGCGCTCAATTTTTTACTCATGCGCGGACCGTATCAAAATCGTCCCGACATCCGCCCGAAACTCATTTTATTAGATTTGAAATTACCGAAGGTGGACGGATTGGAGATACTGCGCATCATTAAGGGACATCCCAAACTTAAAATTATTCCGGTGGTCGTATTGACTTCGTCGCATCAGGAAAGCGATTTGGTAAAAAGCTACCATTTGGGTGCCAACAGTTACATCGTAAAACCGGTCGATTTCGACCAGTTTGTGCAAGCCGTGCGCGAATTGGGTCTTTATTGGTTACTCATCAACACCTTACCGCAAAAAGAATGTTAGAGCAAGGAGACAGAGGACATGAATACGGTTCTTAAGATATTAATCATCGAAGATTTGTCATCGGATGTTGAATTGATTGAACGTGAATTGCGCAAGCTCAACCGTGAATTCGAGACGCTGATCGTTAAGAACGAGCAAGAATTAAGAAAGGCCCTAACAGAATTTAAACCGGACTTGATCCTATCGGATTATTTAATGCCTTCCTTTAACGGTATGGATGCTTTGCGCATTGCTCAGGCCTTTGATGCGGATATCCCGTTCATCATCGTAACCGGTTCCACCAATGAACTAACGGCGGCCGAATGCATGAAAGCCGGTGCCTGGGACTATGTGCTTAAAGAAAAACTCACCAAACTGGTCCCGGCCATTCTATCCGCATTTGAAAAACAGAAATTGATTAAAGAAAACAAAGCGGCTCAGGAAAAACTTCGCGAAATGGCCGTCCGTTTCAAAGCATTGGTGGAATCCGCACCCGTAGGCATTATTCTTTATGACGATCAAGGCAAAATCACTTATGCCAACCCGATTACTTTAAAAATGATGGGCGCCAAAAATATGGCAGAAGTAAAGGGGCGGTCGGCCCTGGATTTCATCTACCCGGAAGATCAGGAATTGGCGGCAAGCAGAATCCGCCGCAATTTAGCAGGTGAAATACTTGAACCGGCTCAGGAAAGAATTGTGGCCCTGAACGGACGCATTATTTTTGCAGAGATTAATGCCAAACCGATCCTGATAGAAGGACAGCGCGCAGTAATTGCCTTCATCACAGACATCACCGAACGGAAGGAAAACGAACAACTCTTAAATATCCAGAGTGCGGCCTTAAATTCGGCAGCCAACGCCATTGTCATTACCGATACCGACGGGTCCATCCAATGGATAAATCCGGCCTTTACGCAGTTAACGGGCTATACGCTGGACGAAGTCATCGGGAAAAACCCGCGTATCTTAAAATCAGGCAAACATGACCGGTCTTTCTACAAAAATCTCTGGCAAACCATTCTCTCCGGTAATGTGTGGCACCACGAAATCATCAATCGGCGCAAAGACGGTAGTTTGTACACGGAAGAAATTACCATTACGCCTGTGCGCAACGAGGCGGGAAAAATCACCAATTTCATAGGCATCAAACAGGATATTACGGAACGGAAACAGGCCATGCAACGCTTAGCGAACCTGATCGAGCAATCCAATGATGCCATTTATTTGTTGTACGAAAACAAATTCGAAGTGATTAATCAACGCTTTACCGAGATGTTCGGTTACACGCTGGCGGAATGCAATGCACCGGATTTCAATTTTCTTAAATTGGTAGCTCCGGAAAGCCAATCTTTTATTCTGGAGAGAATGGCTGCGGTTAAACGCGGCGAAAAGGTTTCGGATGTTTACGAATTTACGGCGCTATCCAAGTCGGGCCAACGCATTATTTGTGAAG
>CAZHIZ010000096.1:9026-12940 GCA_964532875.1 uncultured Caldithrix sp.
AATTTCATATTCAAGAACGATCGTTCCAATTTAATTTCCGAAATTCGCAGAACCATACGCAATCAAAAAATATGGCAAGGTGAATTGCAACTGAAGAAAAAAGATGATGACTATTTTTTTGCCAAGGTTATGCTCAATCCCATTTTAAACGGTGAAGGCAAATTGAGCCACTATCTGATCATGATCGAGGATATCACGGAAAAACGCCGTTTGGAAGAACAATTTTTACAGGCCCAAAAAATGGAAGCCATCGGACGTTTGGCCGGTGGTGTAGCTCATGATTTTAACAACCTGTTAACGGTCATCAACGGCTACAGTGAGCTTCTTCTCCGCAAAACCAATCACAACGACCCTTCTTTCGAAAAATTGGTCCAAATCAAAAAAGCGGGCGAACGCGCTTCGGCATTAACTTCCCAATTGCTGGCCTTCAGCCGCAAACAGGTGATCCAACCCAAAGTTTTAAACATGAACCATGTGCTTCATGATCTGGAAAAAATGCTCAAACGTCTGATCGGTGAAGATATCGATTTGCTGATTATTTACGATAAAAGCCTGGGGTTAATTAAAGCCGATCCGGCACAGGTGGAACAGGTCATCATGAATTTGGTCATCAATGCCCGTGATGCCATGCCCAGGGGCGGGAAGATTACCATTCAACTGAAAAATAAATTCATCGATGCGGAATTCGTTAAAAAACATTCCGGCGCATCCCAAGGCTGGTATGCGGTAATGTCGATTACGGATACGGGCATCGGCATGGACAAAGAAACCATGAAACACATTTTCGAACCCTTTTTCAGTACCAAAGAAAAAGGGAAAGGGACGGGATTGGGATTAGCAACCGTTTACGGAATCGTGAAACAAAGCGGCGGTTACATTCAAGTGTATAGCGAACCCGGACAAGGCACTTCCTTTTTCATTTATTGGCCTGTTATCAATGAAGACGAAATGGAATCAGTTGATGAAAAGAATTTGGTCCATCCCAATCTCAAGGGGAAGGAGACCATCCTGATTGTTGAAGATGAAGAAAGTGTTAAAGATTTCGTAATTACCAGCTTAACGGAGTTCGGTTACAAAGTTCTTTGGGCGCGGAATATCACCGAGGCCGCCCGTATTCTGGAAAAGCAGGCCGAAACCATTGACCTGGTGCTAACCGACGTGATTATGCCCGGCGGTAGCGGCGCCGACCTGGTTGTCGGCATAGAGAAGAATCATCCGGGAATTAAAATTTTGTACATGTCCGGTTACACGGACGAAAGCATTGTGCGCCATGGAATTTTGCCTGAAAATACCCATTTTATTCAAAAACCGTTTTCCGTAGAGGATCTGGCCATTAAGGTACGGGAAGTACTGGATGAAAGAAACTAAAGCAGGGATAAATTAAACGGAACACTACGAAACATTGCCCATTCCCCTAAAAAGAGAAAAACCCCGAAGCATCCACGCTCCGGGGTTTCTCGTTGTTGGGCAGGGTATGTCGTTTATTTGATGAACATTACGGCTTTGGTTTGCGTAACATTCTGCGTTTTCAATTGATAGAAGTACAATCCGCTGGCTACCTGATGTCCGGCATTATCTTTACCGTTCCAGGTGAACTTCTTAACACCCTGAGTTAACACACCGTTGTACAATGTACGCACTTTTTGACCCAGTACGTTGTAAATGATCAACTGAGCAGGGCCGGTTTGCGCCATTTGCACCTTAATGGTGGTGCTGGGGTTAAACGGATTCGGATAGGCGTTGAACAGTTGATCGGTCTTGGCTACCAGATTATTCTTCGGTTGAGGAATACCGGTAATTTCAAACGTGGTCTGAGCTTCCAAATTCTTTACTTCAACCGTGGATTCCGTATCACCGTCTTTCGTGGTGACCAGAACATCGTAGGTACCATCCGACTCAACCGGCAAATCGAAACTACCGTCTTCTTTGATGTAGGAATAACCGGTCCATTCATCCGTACCTACCGGTTTGGCATAAACGATACCGCCAACAAAGTCGGATGTTTCGCTTAATTGGGCTTTGCCCTGACCTTGCTTTTTCACCAATCCTTTGATCTTGGCTAACAAGATACGGGTCGGCTTTTTCTCTTGTAATACGAAGTTCAAACCGGTCACATCGTCATCACCGATCGTGATAGGCGTGGCATCTTTCCAGGTGTGCGCATCATTGTAAAATTCCGGCAGATAGTCATAGCCGCCCCAGGCCTGCAAGTAAACCACAGCACCCTTGGGGAAGATCGGATCGAAAGCATAATGACCGGTGGAATCTACCTGCACGGTAATGACACCCACATTGGCAGCCGTCGTGTAAGCCGTTACGGAGCCCATGGGGATCGGCTGGCCTTTTTCGTTCAACAGCATGCCGGAAATGCTGTGACCGTTTTCCGTATCCAGAGTATCCAGAGCAAAGTCGATACCGGTTACATCTTCATTTGCGTGGTAGATAATGGGATCGGCCGTCTGTAAAGTCGGTTTGTCATTGTAAAATTGAGCCAAGAATGTGGAATCTTTCCAGGCAAAACCGACTAAGGAATCTTCCTGCAACATGGTGTAGCCATGAATGGTGTAGTGACCGTCGGCATCCGTGGTGGCTTGCCAGGTCTGCCACAAATTGCTCAGGAAGTTGTAGCTGACGAAGACCACATTGGCGCCTTCCAGAGCCCGACCACTCTGACGGCTGGTTACGGTACCGCTAATGCTAAACGGTGCAACCTGCGGATCCGGTAAATTGAAATCGATTCCGGTTACTTCGCCGTGCACGTCAATTTGAGTTGCTTCTTTGGGTGTAAAAACACTGTCGTAAAAAACCATGTAACGGTAGTCGTCAAAATAGGCAACACAGCGTAATACGTATTTGCCGGGCGCCAATTCCATCGTATAGTCGCCAGTGGCTGAATCCGGCTGAGCCATATAGGGACGACTGGGTTGCAGCGGATGCGCAAAAATTTTAACCATATCGTATTTATCGGCATTGGTTACGTGACCGGAAAGCGTTTGCAATTCCTTCATCTCGAATGTTGCCAGAGTGGTATCCGAGTTCACTTCGAAGGCATCCCAGTAATTCAAATAGCCGACATCTTTGTTCGCAGGAATATAAACCACATATTTTCCGGCCAACATGTGTAAGGTAAAATTACCGTTGGCATCCGTTTCGGTGGAATAAGAAGCCCAACGTAACATGGCTTTGGGAACATGGAAGTAAAATTCATATTGACGGAAATCATTGAGATCCACGCTATCCGGAATTTTGAGGAAGTAAACGCCCGTTTGTACGCCGGCATTGTGGAATTGCACACTACCGTTAACGGTGAGCAAACCTTCCTGATATTGCAAATTGATATTGTGAATCACCGGTACCTCTTTTACTTCCACCTCGTCGTAGAACGGTTTGTACGTAAAGGTATCCGGGCTGGTGATTACATAGGTGTTGTTTTTTAACACCGTAAATTGATAGTTCCCGTGATCGTCGGTCATTTTGATCATGCGAAAAGCCGAGGTATCGGTTTTCAAAGTGATCATCAGCATGTAATTGGGAACAGGAGTGGAATCCGGCCCTGCCGTTACCTGACCGGTAATCAGCGTAGAAAAGCCCATATTTTGAGCCTGACCGGTACTGAAGGCCATAAAAACAAGCATCAAGCTGGCCATTAATACGAATAGTGTCGAGTGCTTTTTCATAAAACACCTCCTATTTTTTGGTTAACTTTATTCATTCGCTTTTCTATTGTACAATTACCATGCCAGTTATTTTCAACTGCTCACGTACAAATATTTTATTTGCCTAATCGCTTAAAAAAACAAGTTATTACGTAAAAAGGTTCCCGAAATTTTTCGCAAGATTAGTAGCAGGTATGCAAAAAAGGCTATGTAAAAATTGCGTACCATGCAAAAACTGCATGGTTGGTATGGGCTTTA
>CAZHIZ010000097.1:0-12877 GCA_964532875.1 uncultured Caldithrix sp.
GCTGCTTATATTCAGGACAAAATCGAGTACAAAGACTTGATTATCAATGCCGGTGTTCGCTTCGATTATTTCGATACCAAACAAAAAACGTTGAAAGATCCCAGAAACGCTCAGATCGATAAAGTGAATCATATCGTAAAGCCGGATCAGTGGAAAGATATGAATCCTTTTATGTATGTAACTCCGCGTTTGGGTATTTCTTTCCCTGTTAGCGATCGTACGGTATTTTATGCTCAATACGGTAAATTCGTACAGACCGCTGCCTTTAATCAATTCTATTACAGTTCCTATCAATACGGACGTCAAATCGGCGGTGGTTATTTCTACATTACCCCGATCGGTTTGAATGTGAAACCGATTCGCACCACTTCGTATGAAGTCGGCTTCCGTCAACAGTTCGGTCAATATGCCGCTATGGATATTGCCGGATTTTACAAAAACGTAAAAGGCGAAATTCAGGCCGATCGTATTGTTCCTGTTCCTGGAGCGCAAATTCAGTCGTACAATATTTTGACCAATGGTGACTTCTCGACAACCAAGGGTTTTGAATTCAAGTTCCAGTTGCGTCGTTACAATCGTTTGATGGCCCAAATTAACTATACGTATTCCGATGCCGAAGGTACCGGTTCCGGTAGTACATCTTACATTTCAGCTGTCGATCGTTTGTCCCAACGTCCGACTCGTTTGAATCCTTTGGATTTTGCTCAGAAACATCGCGGTAGCATTATGCTGGATTACCGCTGGGGTAAAAAAGACGGCGGCCCCGTTCTGGAACAATTAGGGTTTAACTTGCTCTACACGTTCAATAGCGGGCATCCGTACACCCTGGTTACGACCTCCGGTGGTCAAGCCGGACCTTATGATACGGGTGTTGATTACATGTTGGATACGCGTTCCCGTCGTGCCTTGGAACCGATCAATAATTCGACGACCCCGTGGTATCATAGAGTCGACTTACGTGTGGACAAATCGTTCAATATAACCGATAAGTTACAAGCAACCCTGTATATGCGTGTTTATAACCTGTTCAATATTAAAAATGTGATCAATGTTTACCAGGTGACCGGTAGTGCCGAAGACGACGGCTTACTCTCCGGCGTGATCGATCCCGTGCGGACGGCTTCCTTCATTTCTTCTTATGGTGGCCAGGATTATGTCAAGATGTACAAAGCCATTAACTTGACGAACGGTCAGGCTTATTGGAACTATTTAGGTCGCCAGTTGTGGGATCATCCGCGTCAAATCTTCTTCGGCTTGAAGCTGAGCTTTTAAGTACAGGTTGAATGATGAAGAAGTCTAATCAGAGTTTAAAAACAGGGTGAGGAGAAAACATGAATAAAAGAATAAGTCGATTACTTCTGATCGTGTTGATTTTCGGGTTCATGGCGACCCTTGTGGGTACCCAGGCGTATGCCCGGCCGAAAGCCAACGAAGTCAGCACGTTCGGATTACAGAAAATGATGGGTGAAAAGGTTACCCAATCCATAAGCAATATTGGTAATTGGGGCTTTTGGGTTAATTATGAAGGTCTTACCGGCCATGACCCATTCACCGGTTCAGCCGGCGGTTATTATCCGCGCGGCGTGATGACCGCTATTTATGCCGACGGATTTATCTGGGGCGGTTATTTAAAACAGAACGGTGTGGCACTTAGCGATACGCCAACGGTCGGCGGTATTGGATATTATCGTATCGGTACCACCCCGGGTTGGATTCAGGATGACGGTACTCCGGTTTCTCCGGACGATCCGCGGGTTCGCATTTATCGCATCCGCGATGACTGGAGAACCTTGACGCCTTCTCAGGTATTGCAGGAAGCCACGGAACTTTACAATGTTCCGGTAAGTGGTGTTACCGATGCTATGACCAGCGCCATCATTCAACAGTATGCCGATGATTGGAAAAATTGGCCGGTTGATTTAGGCGCTCCGTACTATGATGTCAATCATAACGGCAAATACGATCCTGTATTGGATGATAAGGGATATCCCATTAAAGCCAAATACGATAAAGACGGAAACCTGATCGAAGGCGGTGACTATCCCGGTATTGCCAATGCCGATCAAACCATCTGGTTGGTCGTTAACGATTTGAACGAATCGAAAATGTTAAATCTTTCCGGCAGCAAACCCATTGGTATTGAAGTGCAGATTACTCTGTGGGCTTACAACCAACCGGGTAATACGCTGGGACAGATTGTTTTCAAACGCTATAAACTGATTAACAAATCCAGCTATACCATCGATTCCATGTTTGTCGCTCAGTTTTCCGATCCGGACGTGGGCGATTACAGCGACGACCTGGTCGGTTGCGATACGACCTTGAGTTTACATTTTGCCTATAATGGGTCGCCATCCGATGCCGAATATGCCAAGGTTAATTTGCCGCCGCCTGCAGTTGGTTTTGACTTTTTCCAGGGGCCGTTGGTACCTGGGGCTGCCAGTGATTCGGCTGTATTTGACTTGAAGCGTGTTTACGGCTACAAGAATTTGCCCATGACCTCATTTGGTTATTTTTCGGCCGGCGGTAGTATTTCCGACCCCCCGATGGGTGTTATCGATTTTACTTTGCAATGGTATAACATGTTGAACGGTTACATCCCGACGAACGATTTACAGAACCCGACACCGTATGTTATCCAATCCGGTCCCAGAAAAGGCGAACCTTCCAAATTCCCTCTGTACGGTGATCCTGTAACCGATCCCAATGCCACTCAAGGCGATATCGACGGACAGGGCGGTAATATGGGGCCTGGCGACCGTCGTATGTTCGCCTGTACCGGTCCTTTTACCATGAAACCCGGCGATTCTCAGGAAATCGTTGTGGCTTTGATCGGTGGTATGGGCGGTAACAATATTCAGTCGATTGCCGACTTGAAGAGTACCGATAAAGTTGCTCAACAGGTGTATGACGATTTGTTCCGTGTGATTCCGAAACCGCCGACGGCTCCGGATGTAAAGGCCGTTCCCTTGGATAATAAAATCGTGTTGAACTGGGGATGGAATGTCGACCGTATTAAAGATACGGAAACCCGTAAGATCATCAATTACAAATTCGAAGGTTACAATGTTTATCAATTACCTTCCGCTACTTCCAAATTGAGTGATCCCGGAGTGGTGCGCATTGCCACGTATGATGTTGTTGACGGCGTGCGTATCATCAAATCGCAGGTTTTTTCCGCAAAATACGGAACGGTTGTCAATTTACCGATTCAATTCGGTTCCGACACCGGAATCAAACGTTTCTTCATTGTGGACAAAGATTATATTACGGGTAAACCGCTCTATCGCGGTAGTACCTATTATTTTGCCGTAACGGCTTACAATTATGACGGTAGTCTGGTTCGTGACCGCGCTCTGGAATCTTCACCGATCATTCATTCGGTCACCGTCCAAGATCCGAAACCGGGCGATCGATACGAAGGTGATGCCGGTGAAGAACTAGAAGTGACCAAGAATGGTAATGATGACGGTGTTTGCAAAGTTATTGTGGTGGATCCCACGGCAACAACCGGTCATGATTATCAAGTCTTCTTCACGGAAGATGACGATACGAATTCGGCTACTTACGGTCAGGTTGTCTGGAACTTGAAAGATATGACCACCGGTAAGATTGTTTTGGCCAAACAGCCGCAATCTCCCGATCCCTCTGCCGAAGACCAAATAATCGTTGACGGTTTACAAGTTAAAGTTTCCGGACCTGCTCCGGGTATTAAAGCCATTGTGGAAGTAGCCAACGGCAACGGCCCCTTAGCCGAAAGCGATTGGGATGCTGCCGGCGCACCTTTCCACGGTAATAATGTCTGGCATAGTTTAAGTGCTCCGTCTGATCCAAACCGTTTCTATATCAGTGCCGGTGGCGGAAGTGGTACGATCGACCGTATGGCTCGTAGTATTGCCAATGCCAATGCGCATGATTTTGAAATGCGTTTTACACAAGCCGGCGGAATTTATGTCTGGTGGTACGATGCCGATACTTTGGCCAATGTTCCGTTTGAAATGTGGGATGTTGGTGTCGGCACGTACGACGACAATTCCGACGACGTCCGTTGCCTGACGGGTGGTTATTCAGGCGGTGCCACGGTTGGTTCTTTTGATTTTGCATATACCGATCCTTATTTCGGTTTCCCTGCAACGGACTGGATTTATGCACGTGTGCCAATCGATGATCAGGGTACCTACGATGTGTTCTACAATGATGTCACCAGCGGTGCATATACTTACGGCTGGTGGGGACACAGCAAGGAAGTTCTGGCACGTATTATCATCTGTGATTTCGGTGGTGCCGGAACATTGCCCGAAACCGGTACGGTCATTCGTTGGATTACCAACAAACCGCACCAATTGACGACAACCTACACCTTTACGGCGCCTGCAGCTACACACAGCAATGATTTGGCCAAACAGGATGTGGAAAAGATTAACGTATTCCCGAACCCGTATTACGCTGCTAATCCTCAGGAACCGGATCGCTTCAACCGGTTTGTGACCTTTAACCATCTGCCGCAACATGCGATCATTCGTATCTTTACGTTGGGTGGTGTTCAGGTTCGCAAACTCGAAAAGAACGACAATACCCAATTCTATCGTTGGGATCTGAAAAATGAAGCAGGTCTGCCTGTGGCCTCCGGAATGTACATCGCTTACATCGATATGCCTGAATTGGGTAAAACCAAGACGTTGAAGTTGATGATCGTTCAGGGTGAACAGGTCGTTGAGTTCTATTAATAGGATGCTTTTAATTTGCAGTGATAGGGAAAAAAGTTAGGGAGTTAAAATATGAGTAAAATAAAATTGTTAAACAGTGTTATTTGGATTGTGCTGGTGCTCTTCCTTGCATCACTGCCTGTTTACGCTGGTGATGCAGACAGGATTGGTACCGCAGCAGGCACACAAGTCCTCGTTCCGGTAGGCGCCAGAGACCTTGCCATGGCCGGTTCCGACATCGTATTTACCAAAGGTACGGATGCTATTTATTGGAACCCTGCGGGTCTCTCCAATATGACGCAACATGCCGCCGGTATGTTCTCGACAGTTAATATCTTCGGTGATATTCGTGTTAATTATCTGGCAGTTGGTGCCGGTATGGGCAAATTCGGCCATATCGGATTTAGCATCAAAGCCTTTGATTTCGGCGATATTCCCTTGACCACCATCGAAGATATGGACGGTAGTAACGGAAGAACTTTCTCCCCGACATTCAGCACACTCGGTTTAACTTATTCCAATAAGTTAACCAGTACGATTAATGTCGGTGTAACTACCAAGTTAATTTACGAATCTGCTCCTCGTGTAAGCGCGACCGCCGTAGCTTTTGATATCGGTTTGCAGTATAAAAATCTGGCCGGTATTAAAGGTGTTTCCTTCGGCGTGGTTGCCAAGAACATCGGTTCCAACATGCGCTATGAAGGCACTGGTCTGATGCAACAGGTATCCATTGACGGCCGTCAGGAATTTGTGCGTCGCGGTGCTTCCAGAGACGAGCTGCCTGCGAGTCTGGAACTTGGCCTGAGCTATAACTATCAGGTTATGGAAGACAATAACATTATTCTTTCCGGTGTATTCCGTAACAATAATGTACAGAATGATGAATTCCGCTTCGGTTTCGAATACAACTACAAAAACTTCATCATGTTGCGCGGTGGTTACCTGTACATGGTTAATACACCTTCAGAAGATGTTATTTACAACTTCTCGCTCGGTGCCGGTTTACAGTACAAGTTAGGCAATACGCTGTTAGGAATCGATTACGCCTTCCGTAACACGCAGTACTTTAGTGCAAGCAACATGTTTACGCTCCATGTCGGCTTCTAATTAAACGGTTGCTTGAGTATTCTCAAAAGGCCGATGCTCTCGAATGAGCATCGGCCTTTTTTTAATTTAAGGCAGCTATACTTAACGATGTGCCGGATTTTTAAGATGGTAAAGTTGGGAAGAGACGTCCTGTCATCCATGGTGTTGTTGCAATAAGGTGAGAAAACAGGCCTTATTTAAAAGGGAAAACTCAAGCTTCGTAAAATGGAAAGAAAAGTCTGAAGGAATAGTGAAAAGCGACGTGAGAAAGTTAACGTCGCGGCTCCTTTGCCATAGACATTAATTTGGCCTTCAACCCAGGTCTTCAAGCTCCAAAACATCATGACAGCGTTCAATCAATTTAAAAGACGGGAAATTAATCAAAAGTGAATACAGGCTGACAATGCCATACGTAGCCAAAACGCGAAATTGACCGGTAATAACAAATTCCACAAATCCCAACAGGGTGATCAAATTGGCAATGGACCAGATAACCATATAATACCGCCGCAACAGCATGAGGGTTTTAATGAGCACATCCGCTTTTTCGCCGAATTCGGCCACTACATCGGCTACGTCGGGAGCGGTAAAATCAACCTTTTTACGTCGGGCGCGCCAGATTAATTTTTTAGGTGTCAGATAGGTGCGTTTGAGATGAAAGACGATGTACAACAAAACAATGGCTATTATCAGGAAAATGGTGCTTACGTTGTTATGTGCCTGGTAATCGGACACAATGGTTCCGTTGGCATGTAAAAAATAGCCCACACCGATGAGCGTAAGAATGCCCATTAATACGGCCAGCCAGAGAATACGGTTAACGCGATACAAATTGCGTAATTTTTGTCTTAATTTTTCTTCCAAGATGCTGCCTCCTGAAATGGTAAATCCGGATACCAAAACGATAAAAATCGGTTGTGCCCGATTTTTACCGGAGTCGATTTTGTCAAAAACAATTTAATTCAAAACGGACAGAATACCAATAAAATAGGCATTAATTCACAAACTTTTCCTGGTATATTTGTTTAGAAAAATCTGCACTCCATCGGAGAACAGATCATTTATTCGAGATAAGTTGGCCCCGTAATTGCTGGAATGCGGTCTTTCTTAGCAAGCACGTCTTTGGCCTCTAGGGCAAATAAGGGACTGATTTCAATGGGGTACAAAGGAAGTCCGTCATCCTTTAGCGGAACGTGAATGCCGGCGTTTAATAGCCATTGTGCGTAGTTCCGCTGTAAATCCTCGCGGGCCGTTTGCGGACTTTCGAATCCTTCTTTGTTTTTAACCGCACTGAATTCCTCGCGTCGTTCCACTTCGACGGAACACGTTTTTTGTGCATCCAATAAGGCATCAAAAATAAACGTTTCGAATTTAAAACCGTTTTTTTCTTGCGGTTTTACCAATTGGCCCTTTTCATTTAAGTAAGGAATTGTTTTTTGCGCAATGTGGAAAGGTAATTTAAAACCGTGTTTATTCTCATGTTCAATAAAAGCAACGTCAATGACATGGATAGCAATAGAACCCGCCCAGAATTTTAATTGGCCGTTTTCATCCCGGGCATACATGTGTTCTTCATCCAAATCACTGTATTCAACCACGCCGATTTTAGAGCCTATTTTGCAAATAACGCCCACGCGATCTTCCGGGTAAATTTTGCGTACCACCTTATTGGACATTTGTGACTCTTCGGTAAGGTGATAACCGATGAAAACGGGATCGCACATTTTAACCAGCACATTATCCACCTGAAAATAGAACAAATATTCAATGCCGCGCCGTTTCATATCCGCAACCGCGCCGCTCTCCCAGAGAGCCTTGATGACGCCGCCATGGCCATTGGGACTTTCAAAAATACGATTCTTGCTTTCCAATAAAAATTTTCCCTGCCGGTCAATGGCCGGAATCATTTCCTGCACGAAAAAGAACACGTTTTCCCGGCCCAAATTGAAATAGTTGTGTTTTTCAAAGAATTCAATCGTGGCCTGATTATTGGAACGGCTGGTCATGATGTACCAAGGGAGAGAAACATTGTATTTTAAACCGACCGCTTTGATCTTTTCCGCATGTAGTTGGAATAGGGATTTGTTTTTAATCGGTGTAATGGGAAAGCAGCCCTTGGGACCGTCAAAGCCCAATCGGGAGCCCTGACCGCCGGCAACCAGGCAAAGGCCCACTTTGCCCTCACGCAAAGCCTTTTCACCCAATGGCAATACCTCGGAGTCTCTGCGCTTACGATCTTGTAAAGTAATGACTTCGGCCGGTTCAATGGCCTGCCGAATCTTTTTCTCCGCATGCAAAGCCTGACGGATTAGGCGTTCCATTTGCGGCCAATCGATTCGGGCCAGTTGATCGATAAAGGTTTGTTTTTCTTCATATGTTAAGGTGTCCCAGAAACGAAAAATATGTTCCTGATGATGGCGATAGACAGCTTGAATAACTTCCTGCCAGTGGGGATTTTCCGCTTTAATCATGCGCGAAACCTTTCATAAATAATCGGCAACGATCAATGTAACGTCATCTTCAAACGTATTTTTGCCGGTAAATTTAGCCAAAGATTTGCGCATATTCAAAATAAACTGATTGGGAGCTTGCCGGGCATGCTTTTTAATGAAAGAGCGAATGCGTGGCACGCCGAATTGTTCTTCTTTTTGATTAACGGCCTCATTGATGCCGTCCGTGTAAATCATCAGGCGTGTTTTGCCGTTTAAAATTTTTTCTTTCTGCTCGAATTGAACACCCTCACTTAAAATGCCCAGAAGAAATCCGTTGGTGTCCAGTTCTTCCGTGCGGGCGGAATCGTAGTGGAATAAAAGCGGTCTGGGATGTCCGGCATTGCTGTAACGCAGGCGCCGTTCTTTGCGATCGTAAACAGCCAGAAAAGCGCTGAAAAATTCACCCATTTGCAAAATGCCGCTAAAATCCCGATTCATTTTTTGCAGTACCTGTGCGGGTTGTAAAATTTGATCGCTGTATTTTTGCAAAGTCATTTTAAACATAGCCGAAAGCATGGCCGCCGCAACTCCATGACCGGAGGCGTCGGCTAACACAATGGCCACGTAGCGATCGTCTAAAACCAGTACATC
Organism: uncultured Caldithrix sp.; assembly: GCA_964532875.1. GTDB lineage: Bacteria > Calditrichota > Calditrichia > Calditrichales > Calditrichaceae > Caldithrix. The sequence goes on from CAZHIZ010000097.1 coordinate 8,876, forward strand.
GTAAAAATCACCGCCCAGTTGGCTGGAAGGTACGTAGAGTCCGGCTAATTTTAAATCGGCGAAATCGGGCAAGGTTTCCGGCAACAAACTCCGTTGGAATTCCGCCGCTTTTTGCAAATCCGTAATCAGGCGTTTGTTTTGTTCTTCGATGATTTCTTTTTGGGCTTCGACCTTATTTAATGCCTTGCGCAGCTTTTCGGCCTGCATTTCCAATTTGCGGTTTTGCCAGCGAATGCGGTCCATTAACTCAATGCGTTCTTTACCGATGCCTAAATATTCGGCAATGGCCTCTAACATAAAGCGGTCGGCCTCGTCCAGCTGAATGTTCTCGATGTTTTCAATATTCAAGACGCCGAAAACCTGATCCTTAAAGCGGATGGGAAAGGCAAATTCGCTGCGCGTATCTTCCAATGCACCCGGTTGGTAAAACGGAACGGATTGGACGTCTTCGGCAATGATTTCTTTTCCCGTGGAAAATACATGACCGATAATACCCCTGTCTTTTTCATAAATAGCACCGATGGGATGCCGCACACGAATGCGATCGATATTCAAGCCGGACATGGCGATCAATTTTAACCCGTCTTTTGGCGGGTCGTAAAAAAAGATGCTCACCTGCGACGATTCGAAAAAGGTACGTACCAACCGATCGCTGACGAATTGGCTGATTTCCTGCAGATCGTTGCATGAAGCGATTTTTTTGCCGATTTCATTGATGGTTTGCAATTGAAGATAACGTTTTTGCAGTAATTGATCGTTTTTAACCTGTTCGGTTATGTCGTAAAAATTTTCGATGCCGCCGATAATGTGGCCCTGCTCGTTTAAAATGGCATTGGCATTACGACTGATGAAACGGATGTCACCGTTACGGGTTAAAATTTGGGCGACAACGTTTTTGTAGCGTTGCTTACTTTCATCCGGTTTTATTAACGTGTCTTCCATGATAAAAATGTCGCGTAAATGGCGACCAACGGCTTCCTGAGCCGTATAACCGGTGATTTTCTCCGCTTCGGAATTCCAGGCGGTAATAATGCCCTGTTCATCGTAGGCAATAATGGCCTGCGGCGAATTTTCCACGATTTTTTCCAGATAATCTTTGGTGACATTTACATCATGGAGTAAGGATTCCAATTGCCTGGTGTAACTTTTAACCCGTTCTTTTAAGCGAATGCGTTCCAGTGCCCGTTTAACGGTTAAAAGCAACGTATCCACATCCACCGGCTTAATAACGAAATCGGAAGCTTGATTTTTTAAGGCTTGAATTACCGCGCGGCTGTCACTGTAGGCGGTTAAAACGATAACTTCGGTAAAATCATCATGTTCACGAATGGCACGCAATAAGTCGAGTCCCGAAAATTCAGGCATTTTTAAATCGGTGATGACAATTTGCGGTTGTTTTTCGCGATAGATACGTAAGCCTTCGGCACCGGAGGTCGCTTCGAAGACCAGATAATTGTGCTCAATCAACAAACCGGAAAGCATCTCGATAATTTCGGCTTCATCATCGACCAATAAGATCGACCCGGCTATGCTTTTCTTTGGTGTTTCGGTTGCTTCCTGTTGTAATATTTGCAACCAGCCCATTCGACTCCCTTCCGGTAATTACATGGCGGCTTCCGCGACGACTTGAATCCCCTATTAAAAATATCAACGGACAGGCGTGTTCATCAAGTTTGGCGAACGCGATTTTAAAGAAAACAGTTCGGCTCTTTTGCGCTGCCTTAACATCAGTTTTTAGCCTGCCTTAGCACGTTCTATTCTCGATCAATTTTTTGTTTTTTTTAGAATAAAAACAGCAACAAATCCATGACATTGGTGCCGGTGGGGCCGGTAATGATGAGTTGATCCATTTTTTCAAAGAAATGATAAGAGTCGTTTTGCTCCAAAAAGTCGGATATTTTCAAACCGATTTTTTCGGCTTTTCGGCGAGAGGTCTGATCAATCCAGGCTCCGGCGGCATTCGTGGGGCCGTCCGTGCCGTCTGTGCCGAGGGAACAAAAGTAAAAAGGACGCTCATGATTCGGAGCAAGTTCCTTGAGAACGGCTAAAACCATTTCCTGATTACGCCCGCCTTTGCCTTTTCCCTTTAAAGTAACCGTCGGTTCGCCACCCAAAATGAAGCAAGCCGGCGAGGAAGTCGGATGGCCTTGTTGCAAGGCCGTAGCAAAAATACCGGCTAATAGTTTGGCAATCTCGCGCACTTCGCCCTGAACCCGATCGGTTAGGATGAATGGCTGGAAGTTGTGTTTTTGCGCCACATTGGCGGCTTTTTGCAGGGCTAAAAAATTATTGCCTAAAATCAGGTTGAACATCTTGTTAAAAAGCGCCTCTCCGGGTTTGGGTGTTTCTTTAAGTTCGCCTTTTAAACCCTTTTGCAACCGCTGCAATACGGAAGCAGGCAACTGTTTTTGAAGTCGGTATTTTTCGACGATCTGCCAGGCCCGGGCAAAAGTGGAAGGATCGGCAACGGTGGGGCCGGAGGCAATGCTTTCCAGAGGATCGCCGATGACATCGGAAAGGACTAAAGTAAGGCCCACGGCCGGAAAGATGGCTTGGGCCAACTGCCCGCCTTTGATAAGGGAAATATGCTTGCGAATGGTGTTGATTTCTTCGATGGCTGCTCCGCAGGCTAAAAGCGCCTGATTGGTTTTTTGCAGATCGCTGAGAGATATTTCTTTCGGCAAACTCTCCAGCAGGGCCGAGCCGCCGCCGCTTAACAATACAATGACCAGATCGTTTTTGCCTGCGCGTTGAGCTAAGCGTAAAATTTCTCCGGTGGCCCGTAATGTGTTTTCATCCGGAACAGGATGCCCGGCTTCAAGTATTTTAATTTTTTTGGTGGCGGTCCCATGTCCGTATTTAACAATAACCGCACCATCGGTAATGTACTGGTCTAAAATATCTTCCACAGCCAAAGCCATGGGAGCACTTGCTTTTCCCGCGCCAATCACGTAAATATGTTCGAAATCGGCTAAATTAAAACGTAACGTTTTTACCTTTAATTCGCTTCCCTGCAAACGCATCTGACGGGCAATCAATCCGTAAGGATTGACGGCCTCGATAGCGGCCTCAATCATTTCCCTGGCGATCTGGTGAAGATTTTGCATAAAAACTTGAACCTCATCTTCGTTTGCTTTAAATATACTAAAAACAAGAAACAGGGCGAAATTAAATGTTCAATGCGCTGATTTTATTATTCGGTGTTTTTGTTATTTCCTGGAGTTCCATTCTCATCCGTTGGATCGGAGAGGTGCATCCGTTGGTCATTTCGTTTTATCGCCTGGCATTTAGCGCCATTGTGCTTTTGCCTTTGGTATGGGCAGGCCGTAAAAAGAATAAAGGAAAGAGTAGGCCATCGAATAGTGATTATTGGACCATCTTGTTAGGCGGATTCTTTTTGGCTCTGCATTTTTTTACCTGGATTCAGTCCCTGCAAATGACCAGTGTGGCCCATTCTATTTTTTTGGAAAGTACTCATCCGATTTTTGCCCTTATTTTATCCTATTTTATTTTAAAAGAACGCAGTTCAATGCTTACGGCCGGAGGCATTGTTCTGGCCTTGATCGGAATGTACATCATTGTTTCGGAAGATCAGGGAGCCTTTTTAAGGGCCTCGCTAACCGGTGATCTGCTGGCCATTCTATCGGCATTTTGTCTGGCGGCTTATCTTTTGGTCGCCCGAATGTTTACGGGTAAAATCGCTTTATTACCCTATCTGTTGCGGGTTTACGGAGCGGCGGCCGGTTTTACCTTTTTGGCCATCGTTCTATTGCACTTAAACTTTTTACAGTTACCCAAGGCCAGTTGGCTTTTTTTGATTGCATTAGCCCTTGGGCCCAATCTAATCGGTCATTCTTTGTTAAACTGGGCCTCCCGTAAAATGCCCGTTTATTTGGTGAACTTAGCCATGCAAGGAGAAGCGGTTTTAGCGACATTATATGCTTTTTGGCTTTTAAACGAACGTCCGGGGAACCATTTTTTTGCCGGTGCTCTTTTAATTCT
>CAZHIZ010000098.1:0-6587 GCA_964532875.1 uncultured Caldithrix sp.
TCTTCTTTGAATGCGCCGGAAAGGATTTGCAGCCCAAACGGGAGACCGTTGGAATGGGTCCCTGCCGGTACGTTTATGGCGCAAATACCGGCTAAGTTTGCCGTTACCGTGTAAATATCCATCAGATACATGGTTAAAGGATCATCGATTTTCTCACCTATTTTAAAAGCCGTTGTCGGTGTGGTGGGAGTAATCAGAACGTCAAAGTTGTCCAGGGCCTGTACCATTTCTTCCCGAATTAGCCGGCGAACTTGCATGGCCTTTTTGTAATAGGCATCGTAATATCCTGCTGACAACACGTAGGTGCCTAAGAGAATCCTTCGCTTTACTTCTTCACCGAATCCTTCACTACGCGTATATTGATACATTTCGTTCAGATTTTGAGCATGTTCCGAACGATAGCCATATCGTACGCCGTCGTAACGGGCCAGATTGGAAGAAGCCTCGGCGGTGGCAATGATATAATAGGTTGCAATGGCGTATTTGGTCATGGGGAGATTTACGGATTGCACCTGCGCACCGCGTGATTTCAATTGCTCGACTAATGCGAATATGCGCTGTTTAATTTCTGGATCGAGTCCCCGGGCAAAATATTCCTGGGGTAAACCGATTTTCAGGCCTTGAATAGGGCGTTCCAGCAAGGTGGAATAATCGGGTACGGGGACATCGGCCGAAGTGGAATCTTTTGCATCCACACCAGCCATGAAGGATAGCAAGTAAGCCAAATCCCGCGCATTTCGGGCAAAGGCGCCGATTTGATCCAACGAAGAAGCATAGGCCACCAATCCGTAGCGCGAAACCCGCCCGTAAGTAGGCTTTAGTCCGACTATGCCGGTAAAAGAAGCGGGTTGACGAATGGAGCCGCCGGTCTCGCTTCCTAAAGCGACATCACAGGCACCAATGGCCACCGCTACAGCAGAGCCACCGCTGGAGCCACCGGGTACGCGTTGGGGATCAATGGGATTTTTAACGGGCCCGAAGGCGGAGTTCTCGCTGGAAGAGCCCATGGCAAACTCGTCCATGTTGGTTTTGCCGATAAAAATGGCGTCTTCTTTTTTGAGTCGCTCAATGACGGTTGCGTCGAAGGGAGCGACAAAATTATGCAATATGTTGCTGGCGCAGGTTGTCGTATGACCTTTAATATTGATGTTATCCTTGACGGCAATCAGGATTCCGGCCAAACGTCCCACGGGTTGTTTAGCCTCTATTTTATGATCCAGCTCACGGGCCTGCTGCAAGGCTTCTTCTGCAAATACCCGGGTAAAGGCATTAAGATCACGATGCCGTTCGATGATTTGCAGTGCCTGCCGAACGCGTGCAGTTACCGTTGTTTTTTGGCTTAGAACTTCCTGATGAATCGTTTTAATGCTCATAGATGATTTTTATTCTTTTTCTGTCTGTTGATCGCTGGCAGCTTCTTCTTTGTGTTTGACCGCTTCTTTTTCGGAATTGCTCGGGGCGGTATTTAACGGTTTATTTAAATCCAATTCTTCTTCGATTTCATTGGTGGCTTTTTTGAATTCACGAATGCCCCGTCCCAGGCCCTGGGCCAGCTCCGGTAGTTTTTTGGAACCGAAGACCAAAAGGATAATAAACAAAATGATGAGCAATTCGCCTGTGCCTATTCCAAACATGATATCACCTCGCAGGTTAAATGTTTATTTTTAAATAGGAATTTTTTAATATTTTTCCCAAATTTAAATTCCCTTAAATCAAAAAGACGTTTTTATTATTTTCCCTATTCTTACCTTTTTTATTTTTACGTCTTTAATGCCTTATTTGCCATTAGGTTTCTTTGATTAGCAATCACTTTTGCTAATCCATCCATTTTAAGAGATAGGCGGCAATCATAATCCCGATAATCCCAATGACGTTTAATTTAAAGCTAAAACCAATGGTAAAGGTTAGGATCACCAAATTTAAAGTAGCCGGACCGAAATGGGCAACGGCTGCTTTCAAGAAGAATTCTTTTACCACTCCGGCCGGTATTAAGTAGGCAATTAATTCGCCTAAAGCCGAACCGATAAGGGCTCCCAAAAAGATAATTAAGATGATGGTCCAGACATTTTTTTTGCTCATACGCTCTCCCATTGCCCGATTAAATGCCGCGGCCTCCGAGGCGTTTACCCTGCCCGAGGCGAATAACAAATCGGATAAGACCGCTAAGGATGTAGAGAAGAATTAAAGGAAAAATGAAAAGTTGCGGATTAATAATCAATAAGATGACAATTAAAATAACAATCAGGAATCCGATTTTTTGCCACAAATCGCCTTTAAACGTTAACTTGGGCATTACCTCGTAGCGAATGGTACTGACCATTAAAACACAAACCGTTAATACCAGCACAAGCAGGTATTTGGGGAACAGATGATTGGGCAAATAAGCGGCCATAAAAATAAAATAGGAAGCAATGGCAATGGCCGAAGCCGGTGAAGGCAAACCGGTAAAAGCTTTTTTTTCGAATCCTTCCAATTCAACATTAAACCGAGCCAAACGAATGCTGGCAAATAATAAAGGAAAGAAGCTAATAAAAACCCCAACCGTACCCCAATTGTGGAAATAGTACAAATAAATTAAAACGGAGGGCGCCAATCCGAAGGAAACGACATCGGCCAAGGAATCGTATTCCACTCCGAATTTACTACTGGTTCCCGTAAAGCGCGCTACCCTTCCGTCCATGCTATCCATAAAAGCGGCTAAAATAATAAGCCAGGACGAACGAACAAAATCGGTACTGTTAAAAGCGTAAAGAATGGCTAAGAAGCCAAAGAACATGTTGGCAATGGTAAAAAAACTGGGGACAATGGTACGGGGCACTTTGATCATTGATTAAAAACTCCTATGATGGTTTCTCCGGCTGTTGTTTTTTGATTGAGTTTTACTTTTATATCCACGTCCAAAGGAAGAAAAATATCCAAGCGCGAACCGTATTTGATCATGCCGAAACGTTGAGAACGCTGCACCTTCTGTCCTAAATTCAATTTACATACAATGCGTCTGGCAATAAGTCCGGCAATTTGTTTAAAAAGGATTTTGCCGTAAGGGGTCGTCAGGCCGATAATTTGCTGCTCGTTCAATTCACCTGTGCGATGATCAAAGGCCGCTAAAAATTGGCCTTTTTTGTATTTTAAAAAATCGACCGTTCCGGTTATGGGTATGCGATTAACATGGCAGTTAAACACAGACATGAAAATGCTAATTTTACGTGCTTTTGTCTTCAGAAAATACGGTTCATCGGCCTCTTCGATTAATATGACTTTGCCGTCTGCCGGTGCCACAATGACATTGGCCGGTCCTTCAAAGGAACGCTCGGGATCGCGAAAGAAAAAGAAATTGAAAACGAAGAGAATCGCAACCGGAACAATGATAATCCACAGGGCCAAATACCGGAAGATGAAGGCCAGAATTAATAAAACGAGTAAAATAATTCCGGTTCCGAGGATAACGGGCAGCCCGTCACGAGCAATCATAAAGCAAGCACTTCCTTTCGACAACTTAACAAAATAAGTACCATGATCTTTCCTGTTTCAGCCCCAAAATTCGTTTATCTTGGTTTAAAAAGCAAAAATAAATTTGGGGCGTGTGGCGTGGCGCGAGTCTATAGACTCGCTAACGATCGGCAGATCGTTTTTCCCGGTACAACGACTCTATAGAGTCGTGAAACTTTAGAGAAAATGCTCCGCATTTTCAATCGACTCGCAGAGTCGATACACTCTCCACTACCCCGGATATTTTTCCAATTCTATCGTCACTGTCTTTGTCTTTCCCCCGCGCCATATCTTCACCTGAATCTTATCCCCCACTCGTAAATCCAACGATAAAATCACCGCCTCCGCATCACTATAGCTATTGACCGGCTGTCCGTTTATGGCCATAATAATATCGCCCAATTTAATGCCGGCTTTCTCCGCCGGGCTATGCCGATCCAAACGGCGTACGTAAACACCGTTCACAGAGGGGTACCCTAACGATCGCGCGATATACGGGTCCAAATTGGAAACATACATCCCGATCCAAACATTTTTATCGCCGCCACGGCGATTCTTCAGCTTCTCCACCACCCGTTTAATACGATTACTCGGAATCGCAAAACCAATACCAACCGAACCGTGTGACTGCGGATCCGCCGTAAAAATAAACGTATTCATCCCGATCACTTCACCATCCGCATTACATAACGGTCCCCCGCTATTTCCCTGATTGATGGCCGCATCCGTTTGAATCATATCTTCGTAAATCCGGCCTTCCATGGGCGAAAAATCGCGATTGACCGCACTAACGACCCCCACCGTTACCGTGGGCTGATTCTTAATAAACAAACCGAACGGATTACCCAAAGCGATGGCCCACTCTCCAATTAAAATATCATCCGAATTGCCGAATTTGATGTAGGGGAATTTGCCCTCAATCTTCAATAAAGCAATGTCCGAAACCCGGTCTTTATCCACCAACTTCGCCGGATACTCTTTACCATTGGATTTGGCGACAATAATTTCCGTGGCATCCCCCACCACATGCTCATTGGTTACCACATACCCGTCCGGCGAAATAATAAACCCCGATCCGATGGACTTCACCTTCTGCTCAATAATCCGGTCGCCGAATAATTCCGGGAAAAACTGGCGGAAAAAGGGATCGTCATAAAACGGACTGCGCTGAACGTACCGGTTAATTTGCGTCACATTCACCGATACTACGGCCGGACTCACCATCTGCACGGCGCGGGTTAACGCATTTTGGCGATGACTGGTAACATCCTCACGCCCCATTGCCGTACTTTCGGCATGCGCATTACCGACAAACGAAGTGTCCACGGGGCGTACCTTTCCCGCCGGCTCATTCAACGGCAAATATTCAACCAGTAAAATACCCGTAATAATTCCCACCCCGAGAACCGTTAAAAATTTCCATAGCTTGGACATAACACACCTTTAATTTAAAAATTCAACTAATGGATTGACCCGTTCTTTTAAACGCGTCAAGCAAATCTTATTTACGTCCCTGCACCTTTTCCCAATCCGCTAAAAAGCGTTCGATGCCGATATCCGTCAGCGGATGTTTTACCATCTTCTCAATAACCGCAAAAGGAATGGTCGCAATATCTGCCCCGTACAAAGCCGCTTCCACCACATGCATGGGATGACGAATACTGGCCACAATAATTTCCGTCTCGATCATGTAATTCTCAAAAATCTGTTTGATTTGACTGACCAATTCCATGCCCGGCGTCGCAATATCGTCCAGGCGCCCCACAAAAGGACTGACAAACGTAGCCCCGGCCCTGGCCGCCAGCAAAGCCTGAATCGGTGAAAAAATCAATGTAACGTTTGTACGAATGTTCAGGGCTGTCAACTGTTTAACGGCTTTGAGCCCTTCCTTGGTCATGGGAATCTTGATCACAATATTTTTATGAATCGAGGCCAATTCTTTGGCTTCTTTTACCATGCCTTCGCTATCCAATGCCAGGACTTCGGCGCTCACCGGACCGTCCACAATTTCACAAATCTGGCGGTAAATTTCCCGCGGCTCACCATCCTCCCGCGAAATTAACGTGGGATTCGTTGTCACACCGTCCAAAATGCCGATACTGGCCGCTTCCTTAATCTGCTCGATATTTGCCGTGTCTATGAAAAACTTCATTGTTTTACTCCTTCACTTATTTCTTTTTAAAATTACTTACGATTTTGCACCTTTTCCCAATCCGCCAAAAAGCGCTCGATGCCGATGTCCGTTAAGGGATGTTTGATCATTTTCTCAATAACGGCAAAGGGAACCGTCGCAATATCCGCACCAATTAATGCCGATTCCACCACATGCATGGGATGCCGAATACTGGCCACAATAATTTCCGTCTCAATCATGTAATTATCAAAAATTTGCTTGATCTGGGCAATCACATCCATGCCGTTCTGCGCCGTATCGTCTAAACGCCCCACAAACGGACAAACATACGTTGCCCCGGCCCGCGCCGCCATCAAAGCCTGAATCGGTGAAAAAATCAGCGTCACATTGGTTTTAATGCCTTCCTGAGCAAAAACCTTTACCGCCTTTAAACCATCTTTGGTCATGGGAATTTTAACCACAATATTGGAATGAATGCGTGCCAATTCCCGTCCTTCTTCAACAATGCCCTCCCAGTCTAAAGAAACCACTTCCGCATTGACCGGTCCGTCAACCACTTCACAAATACGTTTGAAAATATCTTCCGGCTTCCCTTCCTCTCTGGATAATAACGTGGGATTGGTTGTTACACCATCGACAATGCCCAGACTGGCGGCTTCTTTAATTTCTTCGAGGTTTGCAGAATCAATAAAAAATTTCATCGTTTATTCCCTTTTATTTATGAATTTTATCTTCTTAATTTTCCAAATTCGATTTTTGGGCTTCTTCCATGGCCGAATTTCAAAATAATAAGGATCGCCTTCGTTGCTTGTTAACAATCCATGAGTCAGGAGTAAATGGGTACTCGTATATTCATTAAGGATTAAATTAACGGGAATTGGAACTTTCTCTACCCTCATTCTCCGAGCGACCCTTTACCTATTCGGCCATTTTCATTACCCTCTCGTTTCCTCTTTTTTCTTTT
>CAZHIZ010000098.1:6687-12846 GCA_964532875.1 uncultured Caldithrix sp.
GCAATTTCATAAACGAGACGCCCGTCTTCACCCATTTGCCAGAAGCTTCTGAAAATCCGGCAACGGTAATGCTTTACTTCACTTTTGACTTTACAAAAAGCCTGAAAATCTTCCGTCCCCTTAATAATCTCCGCACCCATTTGCAATAATGTCAAATTTAAAGGATGCCGTATTTCCCAGGTGAAGCGACGCAAAAGGGCAACCGGTGATAAGGAAAGATAATAGCGATACACCCTTTCAACGGCGTCAAACCGGGCATGAAAATCCGCCGCCGCAAAATTTAAGTCCTTTATGACAATATCCCGCGGTAAAATGCCATTCAAAGATCGTTGTAATTTTAGCGGAGAATAATCGGGGATATCAAAATGGGCTACCTGCCCCCGCGCATGCACCCCGCTGTCTGTGCGTCCCGCTCCCGTTACCCGAATCGTTTTTTTGAAAAGGATTTTCAATGCCTCTTCAATGGTACCTTGAACCGTTCTCTGCCCCTTTTGCAACTGCCATCCGTAATAAGCCGTGCCGTCGTATTCCACAACAATTTTAACTCTGGGCATACATCCTTCGCCTAAAAATTTTAATGAATGCAATATAACGGATTTTTACATCCGTTTCAAGTTGTTATTTTTTAGTTAACTTAATAAAATTAAATAAGTTACAATATTAGCAATTCTTACAAAGCGCTGACTGACGATGGGAATGAAACAAATGCGGGTTGTTAAAAAGAAACGATTAGGCGACAAAAACCGGCTCGATCCCCGCTAAAAACAAACAATGGAACCACGCCGTACATCCGCATGGTTCCATTGTTTTCGTGGTTATTTTTACCGTGGCCTTGAAGAACCCTTTATTTGTGCGTTTGAAAACGATAATACAGAGCGACCAAAAAACCGATAATCATAATAATGGTTCCCAACCACAATAAATTAATAAAGGGTTTTACGGAAACCTCGGCCGCCAAAATTTCCTTTCCGGCCATGGGATTATTTTTTTCGGAGGGATGGACAATGGAAAGGTGAATTGTGCGCGCTTCCACATTGACCTGTTTTAAAAAGACTTTACCCCCGTCCACAAATGTGGCCGGTTCCAAGTCTTTGTTTTGCTTGTGCATATGAATACCGGGTTCGATCTCGGCAAGCCGTTTCCCATTGGCATCAAATACATCGATGATCGTTTTCAAAATGATCGTCGAGCCTCCCATTTCATGGGATTTCATGTCATATCCCTTAAATAACAGGATGTATTTACCGTATGGGGTCTTTTTCCCCTTGACCAACGCCACATCGTCCCCCTGAGGCATGGTTTGATTGGCCGGGATAATCTGAATGGGGGAAATGTACAAATCCCGAATCCATTTGTTTTCCACCGAAGGCCCCACCATCCAGGCCCGACTGTAATCGCTCCAATAAAATTTGGCCTGTGTTGTTTTCCCGTTAACTTTTAAAATAACACGATTTTTACCGTCTTTGGCCGGGCGTTGTCCCTGATAGACAATCGAATAGCCGAAGACCTTTTTAGCCACATTTTTCGGAAATTGTACTTTGACCGATCGGTCATACCCGGTGGAGGCCACAATTCCCATCAACATGAGCCCAACCCCCACATGTACCAGATAGCCGCCGAAGCCGTAATTCTTTTTACGCAAAAACTTAATAACTAAATGTCCGTTTACTAATATGACAAAGGTGGATAAAACAAAAATGAGCAATGGAATAAAATCTTTAACTCCCAAAAGAAAATAAACCACACCCAAAAGCAAACTAACAATTCCATGGATCGTTAATGTTTTAAGCTTATCCCAACTGGAAGCCTTCCAACGCATGACCGGGGCAAGAGCTATTAATAAAGCCATTAAAATAGCACCCGGGCCGGCCAAATAGTTGTAATATTCCGTAGCAAAACTTTCGGCCTTGCTTTTGAAAATCCCGCTGATAATCGGCCAGGAGGTACCTACAAAAACAAATACCGCAAACAAGACTAAAATTAAAATTCCCAGATCGATAAAACTTTCGCGTGTGCCCAATGAGCTGTAAACCGGTTTGTACTTTACCTCATTTACGCGGAATAAATAGATTAGTACACCGAGAGCAAAGAAAAAGAGCACAAAAGCAATCAAATAATCGCCCATTTCGCTTTCACCGAAAGAATGAACCGAAAAATCCGTCAACACACCGCTTCGGGTCAAGAAAGAGGCATACAGCACAAAGACAAAGGTCATCACGGCGATCAACAAATTCGTTCTTTTCATTCCGCCCTGACGCAGTTGAATAATCAATCCGTGGATTAAAGCCAAACTAAACAGCCAGGGGACCAACGAACTGTTCTCAACGGGATCCCAGCCCCAAAAGCCTCCCCAGCCGAGCGTAGTGTACGACCAGTAGCCCCCTAAAATGATTCCCGTGCCCAAAAGAAGACCGGTAAAAACGGCAAACGGTAAAACGGCACGCACCCATTCGTCATATTCACGTTTAATTAAAGCGTACATGGCAAAAGCGAAAGGAATCATGGTAGCGGAATAACCGGCAAACAAAATCGGAGGATGAATAACCATCCAGGGATCCTGCAACAAAGGATTCAGCCCCACACCGTCCGGCGGCACCATACCCGGTTTAAATGAAGCCGGATTGACATTCCAGATGTATTCAAAGGGATTTTTTCGGATGAGAATAATGGCAATAAAAGCCAGAACCAACAGCATAAAAGCCATCACAAGGGGCTCTTCTTTCTTACGGGTACGTATAATCCACATACCGTAAAACACCCCGAAAACCAGCCAGAGTAAAAAGGTGCCTTCCTGTCCGGCCCAGAAAGTAGAAATCAAATAAAAGAGACTCAAATTTCGGGACGAATAACTAAACACATACGACCATTCGAAATGGTGGGCCAAAATGCCGTACATCAATAAGGCAGCCTGAAAAAAGATGAGCGCACCGGCCGTGTAAAAAGACATGCGGGCAAATTTTAACAAGGCTTGGTCTTGTCTGCGATCGTAAAGATAATAAGCGCCGATACTCAACATCAACGCTACAAATGTTAGGGCGGTTGCCGTAATTCCGATAATCATGAATTATTTCCTTCCGGTTGGTACTTGGACGGACATTTCACCAATAACTCCTTGGCATGAAAAACACCGTTTTCGTATTTTCCCACACACACCACATGAGAAGCTTGATCAAAATTGCCGGGCTTGGCACCGTCGTAAACGACCTGTAAAATATCTCCGTTCTCGTCCCGAATGCGAAATTTGAATTGATTGGTATTCAAATCGTAATTTCCGGAACCGAGACGCTCCCCTTTCACCTGAACCACTTTATTCATTTGTTTCGCTTCTTTAACCGAAACGTACGGCGTCAGGGAAGCATTGAATGAAATCGCCGCCCAGATGGTAAAACCGATTATGATAATCGCACCGATAATGTATTTTGAACGCATGATACCGCGCTCCTTTGCTGTTGATTTTACTTACCTTTTTTCTCGCCCCCTGAATGGAAACGAATTCAATTGCCGTTTTGTGTAACGTTTGGATTAAAATCGTTTTCTATTTAATTACCATTTTGTCCTGTAAAGCAACAAATTTTGTCGCTTGGAGCAAAAGGTTGTCTTTACGTGATTACTTTTTATCCTTATCCAACTGCAAAGATTCTATTTCGCGCTGCAAACGTTTTATCTCGCGATCGGTTTTATTGACGTAAAGAAAAATGCCCAGCCAAATAATTAAATTTATAATTAAAACTACATAAATAGGTTCCATCGTTTACTCCTCAAATGTTTTTGTCTCTTCGTAACGACGAATGATCATTTTTAATTTAACCTGCGTTTTGCGAATTTGAAAGACCCACAAAAAGAAAACGGTCTGTAAAATAAGCGAGCTAAAGAAGATGATGCGTTGTTTGGCTTCCATATTTACATGGCCTTGTGTATTAATAACCGGATCGGGATGCAACGAAAAGTAAATACGCGGTACGATAAAAACGAAAAACGGTACGGAAACAAAGGCCAATAGGGAATACACCGCCGAGAGCCGCGCCTTTCGGTCTTCCTGTTCCAAAGCGGAACGGAGCGAAAAATAGGCACCGTAAATAAGCAAAAGAATAAAGATCGATGTTTCGCGCGGATCCCAATTCCAGTAAGAATGCCAGATTTGCTTGGCCCAAATGGAGCCGGTTACGGTTGCCAATACGGCAAATAAAAGCCCCAATTCGTTGCTGATTTGTGCGTAGGCATCGAACAACAAATCTCTGTCTCTCAAATAACGATAGCTGTAATACGCGCCTATTAAAAAGAAAAGCACCGCCATCCAGGCCGCCGGAACATGGAAATAAATCACGCGGGTAAATTCCCCCAATCCTTCTTTTAACGGCGCCCAGATAAAAGCCCCCGTAATGGTGAGCGCAAATAGAATGAAAAGCAACCATTTGCCTGTTTTTAAAATCATGATCTACACCCTATCCTGAAAATACGTTCACTTTTTACATCGTTAAAAATTTTAACGCCTCTATTCTCTCTTTTCTTCCGCAAGGCCCCTGTTTCTTTTTAATACTCATTCATTCCAGACATAATCGAACAACAAAATACTGGCCGTAATGATGATAACGCTGTAAGCCAGCAAAGCCTGCAATTCGTTTTGAGCGGCGGAAAGCACCGTTTCATCAACGGCTTTTTTGGTTGCCCCGATTCCGCTAACTAACACGGGCAATAAAATGGGGAACGATAACACGGTAAATAATGCTCCTTTGGCACTAGCCTTTGAAATAATGGCCGCAACCATCGTTCCTCCACCAGCCAGGCCGAAATTACCGATGAACAAGGTCAAGAAAAAAATAGCGGCACTTTGAATTTGGAAATTCATCACAGCCATGAAGAGGGGCACCAAAACAACTTCCAACGCCATTAGCAGAAGCAGATTAAAAATAAACTTCCCTAAAAAAATGTGCATGGGACGTGCCACCAGCTTCAAAGTGTCCGCCGTCTGGGTTTCTTCTTCGCGAATAAAAATATGAGACAATCCGGACATGGAAGAAAAAAACAAAATCACCCAAAACAAAGCCGATAGAACCTGCCCGCCCGCTGTATACGTACCGATGGCAAACGAAACGGCACTTAAGGTTACAATGGCAAATAGCAAAATAGCGTTAATGGCGTAACGCGTTTTGAATTCCTGTTGTAAATCCTTGACTAAAATCAAATAGGTTTGCTTCATGCCGATTCCACCTTCAGTGTTTGATCGGCCAGTTGCAGATCTTCATTATCATTGGTCGCGATAATTAAAATGCCCTGCTTTTTTTGTTCCTTTAATAATTCGTAAACCGTGGCAATCCCTTTTTCATCCAAATTGGAGCGCGGCTCGTCAACCAATAACACCTTCGGTCTGTGCAATAATGCCGCTACGTATTTCAGCCGTTGTTGCATTCCTGAGGAATAGGCTTTTACGGCATCGTCTTCTCTGCCTTTAAGCCCTAAAATTTCCATAAGTTCCGCAACACGCATTTTAAAACCGTCAACATTGCGCATGCGGGCGAAAAAATACAAATTCTCTCGGGCAGTCAATTCCTGGTACAATTGCAAATAGGGCCCGACCAAACCGATGTGTCGAAAAATGTTTTCGCGGGGGATGGCTTTTCCGTTAAGCTGGTAAACCACCGAACCGCGGGTCGGGGCGATTAAATTGGCTAAAATTTTAATGAGCGTGGTCTTGCCTGAACCGTTGGAACCGATCACAGCCAGGGAAGCACCATCGGAAATTTCGAAATGGATGTTGCGCAAAACAATATGATTTCCATATCGCTTGACGATTTTTTCGGCCTTTATCTTCATGCGTGCATTCACCAAACTAACCCGCTTACTCACTGCTCAATTCGAGATTTAACGAAACAGAAAGTTAAAGAAATAATTCTCAACAAACAAATAAGATTGAGGTAAAGTTTTATTTTTTGTTCTTGCAAACAAAGGGATTATTCCCGAAAATCCAATGAAGGCAGGGAATGCTTTGTAAGGTGATTTAAAAAATGACATCCGCAATTTATTTTTGTTTCGTTTTAATGTCCCATTGCTGATTTTTGCAATTCCACGTTTTATTTAAATCAAATACTTTTTTTGACAAAATGGCGGAGAGAACAGGCAGTAAAAACGGCTTTAGCTGTCCAATAAGGGCAGAAAACTTTT
>CAZHIZ010000099.1:0-12649 GCA_964532875.1 uncultured Caldithrix sp.
ACGGTGCAGGCAAAGGTTCCGGCTGGCACAGTAAGCGATTCCACGCCCTTAATGCGATAGGGCCAGGGTTCTTTTTGCGGGAAAAAGACGTTGTAGCGTTCGGAAAGTCCGCCTTTGTATCTTTCGGCGAATTGGGAAGTGTCGTTGCTGGAAACGGTTAAATAGGAAAAGCTTACGCCGGGTTTTTCCGCATCGACCTTTAGCTTGTAAAGAATGGAATGGGTATGCTTAAGCGTATTCAGATCGCTAACCAGTTCTCCGAAATCATACTGCAAAGAGGCGACCTTTTGCAGTACATCCACCATGGTTTCGAAATCCCGCCAAGGCAGTCGGGATTGGTCCGGTTCGGCCTCTTCAGGGAAATCATCTTCCGAAAAGGTTAATCGTTCGATTGCATTACTCTTGTTTTTTAATACCTGTGCTTTTAGCGTTTGCCCGGGTAATTGCAAAGTAAAGCCCGTGGTATTCAAATGGCTTAGAGGAATTTTTCCGCGTAGCAAGTGAGAAAAACCGATAAAAATAACGGCGTTTTCTTTCGGGTCGAACAGCCATGTTCCGCTTTCCTGGCTGGTTTCACCGTTACCAGAACGAATTAAAGTGAATGCATCCGGTGCGCGGAATTGCAAAACGGCAAAAGGATATTCCGTTCCGCTTAAACGCCATTTGCCTATCAAATGCGAGGCGCGATTGGCCTGTGCAATCTTTTGGGGACAAAAGCGCCTGTAATAAAAGGTAGAACCGTCTTTTTCCATGATCAAGGTATCGGCCGTAAGTTTTTGTACACGGCCCTCACCGTTAAAATCTTTATTTCTCCTGGATTTCAGAAAAATGTGTTGATCGTTTTGCCGGTACTTCCATGTGCCCATTTTCATATCCATGGCTAAAAACGTGCCGTCATCACGGAATTCAAACAGTTGATAAGGATGGCGCGTTTCCCCGTGCATATCGGCCCTGGTCATCAGCCAAATACCGGGTAATTTGCTGTTTTGAGCCACAAGTACCGAAGTAATCGAAAGTAGTAAAATAACAAAAATATGTTTCATATTGTTTTTAATTCCTTTACAGTTAAAAAATAATACGGGATCAACCGTTAAAAAAGATCAATCCCGCTCAGAGCCTTATATTCGCTCATGAAAATGATTGAATAATTCGGATGGTTAACGAATAAAAATCATTTTTTGGGTTCGGACAAAGCCATTATCGGTGCTTAGGCGATAAAAATAAATTCCGCTGGGAAATGAGGAGGCATTAAATGGCACTTCATACCAGCCCGCTTGCTGGTTGCCGTTCATCAAAGTAACCAATCGTTTGCCCCGGACATTGAACACGGTAAGTTGCACGTGACCTGCTTTAGGCAATCGGTAGCGAATGTTTGTTGAAGGATTAAATGGATTAGGATAGTTTGAAAGTCGGTAGGAATCAACCCCATGCTGCACGCGGGAATCGCCGATAAACGTGGCATTGGTTCCGATATTAAAAGCCGAACTGATTGCCTGACCGCCGTCCCAATTCATTTTTAAATAGCAATTATTTACGGTTTTATCCGTATCCACAACACTCCAGTAAAAATGGCCACTATCCAAAGTATCGATGGTCGCGATTTCTTCCCAGTCGCCACCCCCGTTTAGGCTATACGAAAGCGTGGCCGAAGGGATGGACCCTTTTAGTTCCCATGTAATCTCCTTAGTGGTACCGGCTGCCCATTGCGCTCCGGATTGCGGTTCTAAAAAGATGATATCCTGCTGATTGTACGCAGTCAATTCGATGTAGCCGGTTTTACCGGTTTGCTTGCCCACGGCTTGAATGGTGAATTTACCAGATTTGTGCGCCGTAACAAGTCCATTGGTATCGACCGTTGCCACGGCCTCGAACGAAGACGACCAGACATATCCGTCGTCTGTGCCGCCGGAAGTTACCGCCAACAGTTGTAACGTTCCGTCAACCGGCAATTCACGCATATCGTTTTCAGAGGATATGGTTACAAAAACGGTTGGTTCGTTTTCGGAAACCGTCAACGCAAGGTCGTCAAAATAACCGTCGTTATCCGAACCGACAAATCGGGTGGCAATCAAATAAACGCGTAATGTTCGAGTCCCGGCCGGAACCCGGCTTTCTATCTGGTACTGTGTCCAAACGGGACTGCGATGCGCACGGGAGAGATACGAAAGTTGCGCACCGTTAGCATCCAATGCTTCAATTGCCAAGGTTGCCCGATCGTGAGGATATTGATCCCAGTTGGCCAACCAGCCGCTTAGTTGCAGCCAAAGTTTGTTCCCGTCAACGGATGAAGCGTAGGCGGAAATATCCACATCCTGATACATTTCCGTATTGGGGATATCCAAACGTGCCGGCCAGAAAAAGTAGTCGCCGGAATGAGGGGTAATGGCGGCGTCAGCGCTCCAAGCGTCATCCGGATCGATCCAACCGTGCGTATCTGCACTTTCGGCTCCCGGGTTAATTAGCAAATTTTGGGACTGTAACGTGGAGAGAAAGAGCAAAATCATCCCCACGATAGCCGTCCATCGTTTTAAATTCAGATTTTTCACCACTTGCTCCTTTTTTTTAAGGTAATACGTTTCCTTTGCCCTTTATTAACGCAAAAGGATCATCTTTTTTATTTGTGTGAAATTACCCGCTTTCAGTCGATAAAAGTAAACACCGCCGGACAGATGGGAGCCATCGAAGGTAAGCTGATATTCTCCCGCAGGTTGTTGTTGGTGCACCAATGTGGCTATTTTTTGCCCCAAAGCATTGAAAACCGTTAGATTCACATTTGTTACACAAGTTACACGGTAACGAATTATCGTGGAGGGATTAAAGGGATTGGGATAATTCTGTTTCAACCTAAAATTCCGAATAATATGCCCTTTGTTGGTTAGAGCGGATGCACCCCCGTTTTGCCAGGATAAGTAGGGATACCCGTCATTCATCGCACCGGATTGGTCCCTATCCCAATAATCATTGGAAGCCTGATCGTCATAAGGATCACCGACAAAATCCCAGGGCGTGGTTAAGCCCACGGTATTCAAATCGGTAAAGGTGGCTGTGTTTTTCATTTCGGCCGTTGATTTTGCCGTAGCGCCTTCATTGTCGTCATTGCTTTGGTTTGAGGCCTCACTATCAAAAAAATTATTGTCATTTACGCTTCCGGAACCTTTATGCCCGAGAAAACCTCTATTCGACGGACTGGCCGCTCCTTCGTAAAACACACTGCCAACCGAATAACAATTTTCGATTGTTTCATTATTATACCCGCAAAATCCGCCGATATACGGAGTTGATTGGTAGGAAATCAAAGTAACATCACCCAGACTGTAGCAATCTTGTACCATAGAAGATGAATTTGAGTTCAGGCCTATAAACCCGCCGGCGTTGTTGGTTGCCCTGATATTTCCCGTGCTGTAACACCTGTAACTACTTGCCATATTATTACTTCCGACGAAACCTCCAACGTATTCCTTTCCCTCCACATCACCCGTGCTATAGCAATTATAAATTGTAGAATTAGAGTTGAAATTTAAACCTACAAAACCGCCGGCATAATACCCTGAAGTGGCTTTTACCGTACATGTGCTGTAACTATTACTTATGGTGGAATTATTATAATTTTCACCGGCCAGCCCTCCGGCTTTACCATAGCCGGTTACACGACCCGTACTGTAACAATTATTGATGAGTGAGCCGGTGGCATTAATACCAACCAGAGCGCCTACGGTATTATCACCTGTAATATTTACATTTGTAACACTTAAATTCTCAATAGTAGCGCCGTATGGATAACTGAATAATCCCACATAATTCGTTAAGGAACGGTTGATGTAAAGACTGTCAATGGCGTACCCGTTCCCGTTATACGTGCCGGTAAAATAGATCCCTTCCGTGCCGATAGGCATAAATCCGGCGCCGCCGTCCTGATTCACCGTAGCGGAAGCGTTAATGTAGTTGGTTTGAATAAAATGTTTATCCCAATCCGTCGAAGTGGAAGATAACTCATTTAAATCGGCAAGCACTGCAATTTGGTAGGGATCTCCAGACGTTCCGCTACCACCGCTATAAGCCATTAATCCTGTGGACATTAAAAAAGTGAGTATTAGGATTAGCAAGTTCTTCATCGTTTTATCCTTTTTTTAGTTGAACCTAATGAATTCGGTATCATTTATTTTTCATCAATTCCGCCTTTTCGGGCCGGAAATCAGCGCAGTAAAATCATCATTTATTTTAAACCACCTCCCTTCTTCATTTAACAACCACTACGGCCCACGCAGACACCTAATTTCTCGGAAATTTCAGCGAAATCGACTGATTAATATTGTGCCGAATTCAAACCATTTTCTAATAGCTGAGAGTGCGCGAATAAAGACGGATTTTGCTCATCGCAAACATTATTTATGTAATTTTTTAATTACATCGCTTACTACGCTTATGCGCAAAAATTAAATATTAGCGGTAAATTTCCTTCGGAAGCACAGAGCAATAAGGATATTTAGGCGAATATTTAACATTAATTAAAAACGACCATATTCGGTTCGGCTTTAATTAAATTTTTCTTAAAAGCACAAATTCCTAACAATTTTTAAGAATTGAAGGGAATATGAACATGGTGATTTGTTCTTTCTAATAATATCAGCACTTTAAAGGCAAAATATTATTAAAAAAAAAGTTTACGAAAAGTTTTATTTAATGCTGTGATTGGGATTACATTACTAAAAAGGAACAGAGTTCCATTGGCAACCTGAGCAGAACGTTTATTTTTCCTTTTTACGGCGCCAAACCGGTGTGACAATCGGTACAGAGGCTTGTTTTCCATTCCTCATCGATGTCCACAGGATGTTTGAATTGCAAACTCGAACCGGCTCTGGCATATTCCATGGATTGATCGCTGCCCTGCATGCTAATGAGATGGCACAAATTACAATCCTTTGAAATAACCTCACCTTGCGCCGAGGTGTGGCGGTCGTTATGGCAACGGAAACAGCCGTTAAATTCCATATGACCGATATGGCTGGGATATGCCGCCCATTGCACCTTCATATCCGGAAAAATATTACGTGAAAAATAGCGGCGTAATCCGTTTGAAGCCCGGTCAATCAAATCCGGTTGTTCTTTGGCAATTCCGGGATAATTTTCGCTATAGAAAGCCTTGAGTGATGAATCAATAAAAGCCAGAGCCGAATCCATGGTAGAAAAATCTTTGGCTTGATCACACAAATCAATAGATTGCGCTTTGATTTGGGGCAGAGCTTGCGGAATATCCCCTGCGGCTATGGCTTCGTTAATGAAATAAGCCGGCGGTTTGTATTGATGCGAAGGCCGATTATGGCAATCCATACAATCCATCGTTCGAATTTTAGCTGTTTTTATCTGCTGTTCCGTTAACGGATTTTCCTGATCTTGGAAAACGGTTGTCTTGCCCGACTTTAGATCGGTCATCCGCACCCAAGGGATATCATGGCGTTTTTCATCGGTAGCGATGTATTCCACGCGAATATTCGGGTTAATATGCCAATGGATGCCCTTTTGCAATCCCATGGCAGAATGCTCCGCACCGATTTTCATGATCAATTGGATGCGCCAACGTGTATTGTGCTCATCCGGAAGATAATGGTATTCCGTCTGCAATTTTTGGGCAAAGAATTTTTGCGGCCAATGACAACGTTCACAGGTCTCCCGAGCAGGACGCAAATTGTGAATGGGTGTGGGAATGGGCTTGGGATACAGTTTAAAGGTAACCGAATACACCTGATACAATCCCGATAATTTGGAACGGACATACCAATCGGCTCCCTCTCCCACATGGCATTGCACACAGGCCACACGGGCGTGGGGCGATTGTTGATACGCCGTGTATTCGGGATGCATCACACTGTGGCAAAGCTGGCCGCAAAATTCAACCGATTCCGTAATGCGGAAGGCCTGATAACTTCCCACTGCCGTTAGTAAAATGAAAATAGCCGTACCGCCTACGAAAAGAAAAACCGCATGTCGATGGGCGGCTAAATTCAAATCGATTTTGGGCCACGGTTCTTTAAAGCTACGCTTTTTCTTGTGTGTCAGTAGCATCCCGATGGGAATGAGAATCAATCCGAAAATCAGCAATCCGGGCAGAAGAATAAACGTGATCATGCCAAGATAAGTAGCCTGAGCTTCAATTAAAGAAGAGACAATAAAAAGAAACAAAATTAAAAACAGACTAATTAGAGCGATCATCACGCCGGCCACAGACAGCCAATTTTTAGCCGAGTCGGGTATTTGAAGACGCATCCTGAACCTTCCCCCTTGAACGATTTTACCATACGAAGCAATGGAAAAACAATTCGTAGTTTAAGGAATGAAAAATTGTTCTTCAATTCAATTAATGGATTATGAAAAATTTTTCATTTTTTGCCGATTAAACAGGAGTACTTTAAACGGGTGGTGAAATCGGAGATTTTTTTAGCGGATATTCGACAATTATTTGTGAATGCTTTCTTCCGGTTCGGGCCTTTCTTTCGTCCCTGCTTTACGGAACGGTGGCTCGGAAATGGAATCTTTACTCGTTTTCTTTTTAATCAAAGGTTGCGATGTGCTGCGGCGTTTGGGTCCGGTTTGAAGGGAGCGCGACTTTGTTGGCTGCTCCTCGGATTTGGGCTCTTTTTTATTTTTTAAAATTGTTTCGCCCTGTTCTTCCGTTTGCGCTTTGGGTTCCGGTGGCGGTGGGGCTACTTTTTTCTTGGCAATTAAGGCAAATTTCGATTCCGGGTACTCCCGAATAACCTGCGTATAGGCCTTCACGGCATTATCCACATCCTTTAAGTAATGTTCGTAAATATAGGCAATGGCATAACGGGATTTTTGTGCCCAAACGCTACCGGAATCCTGGCTGGCTATTTTTTGGAATAAAGCAATCGCTTGTTTGTACTTTTGCTGATCCATGAGGTCTTCGGCATTATCGTACAATGTGCGATATTGCGAGACCTGTTCTTCGGGCGTTTTTACTTCAACAATGCCTCTTAGTTTTTTACCGTAAACGGTCTCCGGATAGCGTTGGATAATCAAACGTTTCAACGAATCCGCCTTTAAACTATCGTTTTTCAAGTCGTGATAAATAAAATAAAGGGCATAATAAGCTTTGGGGGTCAAAACGGAATCATTGTCGAACAGACGAATGAATTTTTTGTAAGCATGGGCTGCACTGTCGTAATTTTGGTATTTTAGTAAGAAAAATTCACCAAGTCCAAAGCTGTTGCGCTTAAAACTTTTGCGTACCTGCTCCGGTGATCGATTAATAGCCACCTTCTTTATTTTCTTTTTGATTTTCAACTGGGCCTTTTTTAAACTGTCCGTTTTACTGAGTTTTTTCCCTTTAACCGGCGTTTTGAGATTCCCCACCGGTTGAGGTAAAGTTACGTTGTTTGAATTGGCAGAGGCTTTTTCTTGTTGCAGATTAAGGCTGTTATTCAAACTGGTTAATTCTTCCTGTTGGCTTGAATCGACGGCTACACTGTCACCGGCCACTTCCATGCTATCCGTTAATGATGAATCGCCGTGCTCCAATTTAAAAATGTCATGGCGATCTTTTCGTATTTGATTGCGAATTTTCAAATATTCGGCCAGTAATTTGGCCTTTTCTCGCGCTTCTTTGGCCACTTCTTCCTGCGATTTTAAATTTTTTACTTTGTCGTAATAGGCTTTGGCCGAATCCAAATTCCCGTACTCAAATTCGTACAATTGCCCCAGATAATAATAGCAAAGCGACGCGCCTTCCGAACGAGGATATTTTTTAATGATTTCATAATAATAATCCCGCGCAAAATCCGTTTGTCCCTGAATCTCATAAAGATTCGCCAGGCGGGTTTCGATTAGTGAATATTGTTTTTTAAATCGTTGCGAGCGCAACATCTTCTTGAGAATAGTCTCTGCTTCATCGTACCGTTTCAATTCGATAAGCGACTCCACAACTTTGGCTTTAGCTTCGTATTCGCGAATGGGCGGAATATCCAGTTTACTCAGTTTCAAAAACGAGGCCATGGAATTATCGTAATCTTCCAAATTATAGTAGGATTCTCCCATCATGTACAGGGCATCGCCTTTCATCCCGTCGTCGCGCGTAATGTGAACGCATTTTTCCAAAAATTTAATGGCATTGGGATAATCTTCCTGCTCGTAATACAATTCTCCTAAAATGTAGAACGCTTCCGCGGCCAAACGATTGGGTAGTTTTTCAGCTAATAAAGAATTTAAAATATCCAGAGCATCGTCTTTACGATCTTCTGCAATATAGGTACGTGCCAGCCAGAGCTTGGCCTCCGGAATGTGTTCGCTGCGTAAGTATTTTTGTAAAAATTGGGTTAGAGTGCGTTCGGCCTTTACGTATTCATGCAATTGATAATACGATTTACCGATAAGCAACAAGGCGTCATCGGCGTATTTATTACTATCGCCGTAAATTTTTATCAATTTCCACGATTTTTCAATGGCTTTTTGATACTTCTGTTTAATTTTACCGCTGATTCGGCTGGTGCTTTTAGAGTTTTTTTGTGCTTTAACCGCTTCCCGATAATTCAGTTTGGCATTAAAAAATGTGTTGTAATAGGCACAGCCAACCACCAACAATAATGAAGTTAAAATAAAAAATCGTTTTATATGGGATTTCATAAGCACCCGTTTAAATTTTTTCAAGTAACAGAACAATAGCCGTCAAATATTTTGCGGGATTTCCGATGATCGTTTCATCCATGGCCGTTGTAAAGGCACTTTTCCCCGCCGTTAGTTCCAATAAATAGGCACCATTCGCGCGGGCAATAAAAGGCAAGGCTTGAATATCGCGATTCATATCATTAAAACCGGCCGTTATGAATACCTCTGCCTCGGCTGCCAGACGCTGTGCCTCCTTTAATTTTTCCGCTTGCGGTAAGTCTTCTTCTCCCAGAACATTGGGTAAAATATCTTCACTGCCGCATTGCGGACAAACGGGGATGTCCGATGACCCGTTTGATTCGAATACCGTATTACATTGCCCGCAGCGGTTCTGAAAAACGTTGCCGCGAAGTTCAATAATATGGTTATTGCCGGCTTTTTTATGTAATCCGTCAATGGCCGTTGTAATCAAAGCAAAATCTTCAAAACGGTTTTCCAAATCAACCAGAGCATAATGCCCTAAATTAGGTTTAAGTTCCCTGTATTGTGCCCGCGCTTCTTGCACCGTGTGCCAAAATGTTTTCGCGGAACGATCCCGTTGTTCTTTGAAAGATAACTTTTCTGCGCTGAAAAGGTTCCCTGAAACCGACTTCGCTTTTAAAGCGCTTCCGGTTAAAACGACGACCTGACAGGCTTTCAATAAACGTTGAATAAATTTATTAGAAACCATGACAAACTCAATGCCTTTTTTAATCCCCTCGTCCGGCAGAGCCGAAGGCAAGAGGAGCGTTTGTTAATTGTTGTTCGTTAAAATACGATATTAGAGTTAAGGGGTAAACGTAATTCATAATTTTTCATGAACGTTACCTTCTCTCATCCATCTTTTATTTTTTATCATTTTTCATTTTTCATTTTTTTTGCCCCTTCCCCAACATTGTCTGTAATCTCGGCTAAGAATCAAAAATCCTCACTCAAATCACATCAATTTCGCTGCGCCTAACCGTTGGTAAAAAACCGTTCTATGCTTCGTCTGTCCTGAAATTTTTACACCATGCCCCATTTACGGAATCATGCGTAAACGCGCCGTAAAATGGCGTAAAAATTCCGGTTCGTATTCGATCTCGAAACCCTTAAGGTTTTGCCGATCGTGATAAATTTCAATCAACGCTTCGGCCACGTATTGCATGTGCATGTTGGTGTACACACGCCTGGGAATGGCCAAACGCACCAACTCCAAACGCGGCGGAATCATCTCGCCTGTCTCGGGATCTTTTTTGGCCATCATTAAGCTACCTATTTCCACCGCACGGATGCCCGCCCGGCGATAAAGTTCCACCACAATGGCCTGTCCCGGGAATTGATGGGGCGGAATGTGCGGAGCGAAACGTTTGGCATCGATGTAAACCGCATGACCGCCTACCGGTTTTACGATAGGTATTCCTTGCTCATCCAGCATTTCACCCAGATAGCGTGTTTGATTGATTCGGAATCGTAAGTAGTTTTCGTCCAAAACTTCCTTTAAGCCACGCGCAATCGCTTCCAAATCACGTCCGGCCAGGCCTCCGTAAGTCTTAAAACCTTCGATTAAAATTAGCATATTGGTGATGCGCTGGGCCCAATCATCGTCATTCAAGGCCAAAAAACCCCCGATATTTACCAGACCGTCTTTTTTGGCGCTCATGGTACACCCGTCGCCGTAGCTAAACAACTCCTGAGCAATTTCTAAAATGGACTTCTGGCGGAATTCCGGTTCCCGTTCTTTGATGAAATAACAATTTTCGGCAAAACGGCAGGCATCGAAAAAGAAAGGGATGCCGTATTTATGGGCCACATCGCTTACTTGCCGGATATTGGCCATGGAAACAGGTTGACCGCCGCCGCTATTGTTGGTAATGGTGATCATAATGACGGGGATACGTTCTTTGCCGTATTTGCGAATAGCCGCTTCCAATTTTTCGATATCCATATTGCCCTTAAAAGGATGGGGATTGGCCGGATCCAAACCTTCGTCAATAACGCAATCCAGAGCCTGTGCTCCGTGGTATTCGATATTGGCCCGCGTGGTATCGAAATGAATGTTACTGGGAACCACATCCCCTTTCTTGAGAATATTGGAAAAGAGTAAATTTTCGGCCACACGCCCCTGATGCGTGGGAATAATATTTTTAAAACCGAAGATTTCCCGCACGGTATCTTCGAAATGGTAGTAATTTTTACTTCCGGCATACGATTCGTCGCCGAGCATTAATCCGGCCCACTGATTATCGCTCATGGCAGCCGTACCGGAATCGGTTAATAAGTCGATGTAAATACTATCGGCCGGAATGGAAAAAATATTGTAACCCGCTTCCCTGATCAATTTTTCACGCTCTTCCTGAGTGGTAATTTTAATGGGCTCCACAACTTTAATACGAAAAGGTTCCGCGGGAAAACGCATGGTAAACTCCTTTGTTCATCGACAATTTATTAGAGTGCTGCAAAATGTAAGTTTTTGCGTCATTTCAAGCACTCCCAAAAATCGGTGCGACGAGAAATCTTTTGTTTTGGTTAAAGTTAGAAGATTTCCCGTCACGTTAAATCGGGATTCGAAATGACCTGTTTGTGAATTTTGCACAACTCTATTTATTTAATTTCTGATATTCTTCGCCCAGACACGTCGGAAATCAGAATGACGCACACTGTTTCGTTTTACAGAAACCGGCATTTGTTTTCAAATTATCAGAATAGTGTGAATCAATTTCCCTTTTCTGTTTTCTGCCGAATTTAAGCGCGTACGGCACGTTCCGTTTCCGGATCAAAGAAATGCAGCTTGTCCGGAATAAGAGCCAGTTTTATCGTATTGCCAACCCGCACGGCTTCGGACGGTTGAAATCGCGCACTGAAATCTGTGCTGCCCACCTTTAAATAAGCATACGTTTCCGCGCCCATCGGCTCGATTACTTCAATATCCGCTTTTAAAGTTGGCATACCATGATGAAGTTCGGGATTAAATATTTCAAAATGCTCGGGACGAATTCCCAGGATGATTTCCGACCCGGCGTAAGATTTAAGCTGCGTTTCATGCTCCGGCGTCAAATCGATTTCAAAATCCGGGGTTTTAAATTTCAGGGAACCGTTCCTGTGCAACGTACCGCGCATAAAATTCATGGCCGGACTGCCGATGAAACCAGCCACAAAAAGATTAACCGGCCGATTGTACAATTCCAGAGGCGAAGCCACCTGTTGAATGATCCCGTCTTTCAAAACCACAATGCGGTCTCCCATGGTCATGGCTTCTACCTGATCGTGGGTCACGTAAATCATGGTGGTGCGCAGGCGCTTATGTAACTTATTGATTTCAATACGCATCTGTACACGCAGTTTGGCATCCAGGTTACTAAGAGGTTCATCGAACAGGAAAACCTGCGGTTGACGCACAATGGCACGGCCCACCGCCACACGCTGCCGTTGTCCGCCGGATAAGGCCTTGGGCTTGCGATTCAGGAAAGCTTTAATTCCCAGTAATTCGGCGGCGTTGTGCACCCGTTTTTCGATTTCTTCTTTGGGGAATTTACGCAGTTTCAAACCGAAGGCCATGTTTTCGTACACCGTCATATGCGGGTACAAAGCATAATTTTGAAATACCATGGCAATATTGCGATCTTTAGGAGAAACATCGTTGACCACCCGATCGCCGATGTAAATTTTACCGGAAGTAATATCTTCCAATCCGGCGATCATGCGCAGCAAAGTCGATTTACCGCAACCGGATGGCCCGACCAGAACCACAAATTCAGTATCGTTAATTTTTAAGTTCGCATTTTGAATGGCTGTTACTTTATTGTCATAAACCTTGTACACGTTTTCCAGCGTTACCGAAGCCATGTGTATTCCTCCCAAAAATTAAAATGAATTTTACCGTTCAATGCTCAATTACTAAATCTAAATAATTTTTTTAGAAGGCCCAAAATTCTTTGGGTGCATTAAATTTGCCTTCTAATTGAGCTTCCCTTCCCCTATTTGTACCACGCAAAAAACACGATGGGTACCAGTG
>CAZHIZ010000100.1:0-12629 GCA_964532875.1 uncultured Caldithrix sp.
TTTTTAAAATGGCATTCATTAAACTGGATTTTCCCACATTCGGTTTTCCGGTAATTAATACTTTTACGCCGTTTTGCAGTAACATTCCCTGGCGATAACTATTGAGAAAACGAGAAATTTTCTTTTCCGTATCTTTTAACAATTGCCGTATTTGTGTGTCTTCTATGATGTCGATATCTTCTTCACTGAAGTCCAAATCCAGCTCAAGCAAAGAAAGGCTATTAATAATATTTGTGCGTATTTCTTTTAATTCTTGCGAAAATTGTCCGGACAACTGATTTAATGAATTTTCAAGTGCTTTTTCCGATTTAGCGGCAATCAAAGCTGCGACCGATTCGGCTTGAAGTAAGTCGATCTTGCCGTTTAAAAAGGCACGTTTGGTAAATTCTCCTGGTTCGGCATATCGGCAACCCTGTCGGATGAACAGGTCTAATATTTTTTTGGTAATCAAAATATTCGCATGACAACTGATTTCGACGACATCTTCGCCCGTGTATGAGTGTGGAGCACGAAACACATAAAGAAGCACGTCATCAATGTGTTTGTTTTGTTCGTTGACTAACTGCCCATAAAAAAATCGGTTTCCGCTGCTCTTTTTGATATCTTTGGAAAAAAAGCGATCGCTAAACGGAATAGCCTCTTTGCCGCTAATGCGAATAAGGTGGACGCTCCCTCCGTTTAGCGAGGTGATGGGAGCAATAATGGTATCGCTGTTTAATAAATCACCTTTCATTTAATCTCCGTTTAAGGTGATTTTATTTTTTCTTTTTCTTCTTTGTTGCAGAAACCGTTGCCGGGGCTAACTGAGCATTCTCCCCAAGGCCGCGATTAATATAAAGCTGTTGAATAATCGTTAGAATATTGAACATTGTATAATATAAATTTAATCCCGATGAAAGCTGATTAAAGATCAACAACATAAATATAGGCATAATGTAAATCATGGCCTTTTGTTTGGGATCCTGAGTAGTCATTTTCGACTGAAAAATCATGGTAATGGCCATTAAAACGGGTAAAACATTAAATTCATTTCCATAAAATGGTAAAGAAAACGGTAAATGAAACAGGCCTTCCGGTCGGCTTAAATCGTTGATCCATCCCGGAATAAATACAGCACCTCTCAATTGAATCGTTGATCGGAATACAACATACAAAGCAAATAAGAGTGGCATTTGCAATAACATCGGCAAACAACCACCCATCGGATTAACACCGTATTCTTTGTACAGTTTCATCATTTCTTTGTTTAACCGTTGGGGATCATCTTTGTACTTGGCTCGTAACTCGGTCATCAACGGTTGAATTTTCTGCATTTCCCGCATGGACTGATAACTTTTTTTAGTAAGCGGGTATAAAACAAGTTTAATTAGAATCGAAAATAAAATGATTACAATTCCGTAATTGGGAATAAATTTATTAAAAAACATCAAAATATAAAGAACGGGAATACTAAAGAAACGCAAACTGCGCTCATACCAACCGTTGTTTAAAACCAATTTCTGTAAATCGTTACCATATTTTTTCAATTGAAAATAGTCCAAAGGACCCAAATAATAACGAAATGTATTTTCACCGTTTTCATTATAACGGACATTAAAAGTAACATCGTATAATCCGTGGATGATATCTTTCAGTTTCTGGCCTTTGCCTCCCAACACAACGCCATCAATAATATTGTTTTTATCTTGATTGATGACACTGGTCAGGAAATATTTTGTTTTAATGGCCAGCCAGGAGGCAGAACCCGTAAGATTTAACGGCTTTTGTTCACCTTCCTTGTCAATTTTGTAATCTTCCAAATCTTCGGCCATATAAACATAGGCTTTGGAATAACTGTTATCTTCTCTCAAAGAAGCTTCTGTAAGCGGCATTCCGTTATTCCAGCCAATCTGGAATTGATTGTTCAATAGTATTTTTTCCGGATGCTCAAAGCGAACTTTAACGTCAAAATGATAGCGATTTCCATAAAATGTTATTTGTTTAGTTACTTTTGACCCGTCATAATAAAAATAAAAGTTGAATGATAATGTTTGATTGTCCTTTAAAAATTCATTTTTTGCGGAAACATCGGAATAGAATAAAATATCCTTGGTATTAATTATTTGTCCGGAAGAATTGATAAAAGCAAAATAGATATTATTTTGTAATTGCTTATTAATAAAGTTCACATATGATGAATCATACGTTTCAAACTTTTTCAATGTAAATTCTTTTAAACTTCCGCCACCCTTATTGGAAAGCACGGCATGTATCACATCCGTATCGATGATATAGGTTTTTTCGGAATCGGCCTGTTGAATATTTTTTAAGGCAATGGAAACCTGAGTGTTCTCACTCTTTTGCGGTTCACTGCTTGCGGTTTTTGGTGCGGAGTTTAATTCCTTTTTTACCGCTGCCTTTTTGGAGACAACCTTTTGCTCTGTCCCTGTAGCCGTTGTGTCCTTTTTAACCAGTGAATGCGGTACATTTTTTTGTGCAGGCGGCGGAGAAATCATTTGCTGATAGTAGGGCCACAAAATGATAATAAGACCGATCAATATCAATGCCAAGATTGATTTTTTATCCATAACTTTAAATACCTTCCAAATTATTTAACAGGATCATACCCACCGGGATGATACGGATGACATTTGCTAATTCGCACGATTGAATACCAACCACCTTTGACCACCCCATGTTTTTTTATCGACTCATAGGCATATTCCGAGCAGGTGGGATAAAAGCGGCATGTAGGCGGTTTTAATGGCGAAATGAATTTCCTATAAAACTGAATGATCAGTAAAAGTAGCTTTTTCATTTCTCAAAGCCTTTAATAATTCATTTTCTAATGCTTCGTATTTAAACGGTATTTTAGACAAAAACAAAAATATCACTCTGCTATATGGTTTGAACAGAGTGATATTCCTGATAATAAAATTTCGGCTTATTCGTTTGACATAATTTCTGCGAACCGCATTACCACAATGTTTTTTCACCAAAACAGCAAATCTCAATTCTTCTTTAACACGGTTATCTTTATTTAAGAAAATAATTCCGTATTTAAAGTGCAATTTTTTGCTATTGTCCAAAGTTTTTTTTATTTCTTTGGAATCGGAGATCGATACGATATTAAGCCGTTTTGATATATTCATCGCTTACGGTTAACCGTTTTCTACCCTTTCTTCTTCTTCTGGAAAGAACAAGCCGACCGGCATGGGTCTTCATGCGGCTGCGAAATCCGTGTTTATTACGACGTTTACGATTACTTGGTTGAAAAGTTCGTTTCATATTAAAAACCTCCTTGGCTATTTTTCAATTTTTAAAACTCTTAATTTATTTATTTTACTGTGCGAAAAGCAAATTTTAATAAAAAATTTTTTATGTCATCCACGGTCTGTGGATAAATTCGATTTACCGCTTCATCAATTTATTTATTATTAAAGCATTAGACCACATCGGGCGCTGTTGATAAAAATGTTAATAATATCTGTATTTAACCCCATAAATCAACAGTAGCAACCATTTTTATTGACAGGCCCAGAAAATCTGATGAATAAATTGGAAAACTATTAAAATTTATCTCATTGATTTTTCAATTAATTAACCTACTTATCCACATATCCACATTCCCTACTATTACAATGTTTAAAATTTAAATAATAAGTAAAAGTAGTTTATCTTCTTCATCTCACATAAATTCCCTAATCGAGACCATGCAAACGTAATTTACCAGGCGCTTACCTTGCTATATATCTTCTATTTATGTAAATTTTACATTTATAAAATATTGGAGGTACAATGCAGTTTACAATTGCCCGATCCGAATTTTTAAAAACATTACAAAGGGTTGTTAACGTTATTCCAACGAAAACAACCAATGAAATTTTGTACAGTGTATTATTGATTGCTGAAGAGAATCGTTTAAAAATTATTTCAACGGATCTGGATATTGCACAAATTTCCTGGTCGATTGCGAAAACCGAGAGCGAAGGCGCCATCGCGATTCAAGGTAAACTCTTATTGGATATTCTTCGGGAAATGCCTGAAATTGAATTGCAATTTACGGTCGATACGAATTTACGCGTCACTATAAAGACGGATTCCGGAGAATACAAACTTTCCGGCCAACCGCGAACCGAATTTCCTTCCATTCCCATTGTGGAATCCGATCAAAGTATCTCCTTACCCAATGCCCAATTCAAACACATGATTGAAAAAACGATTTTTGCCTGTTCTACGGAAAATATGCGTTCGGCTTTGGGCGGAGTACTCTGTCAAATTTTCGAAAACGAATTTCGGATGGTAGCTACAGACGGACATCGGCTTGTACGAATTATTAATAAAAAATTTTCGAGCCCGGATTTTACCAAGCAATTTAACGTACCGACCAAAGCTTTAAATTTTGTGGCTCGTAACTTGCCCGAAGAAGGGGAACACAAAGTATTTTTAAGTGACGACTATATTTTGTTCGATTTGCCCAATACAAAAATCTATTCGCGCTTGATTAAACAGCCCTTTCCGGATTACGATCGCGTTATTCCCGATTTTTACGAAAAAGAAATCATCGTCAATCGCGAACAGTTGATTCATTCCGTTAAAAGGGTTTCTTTATTTTCCAATCCTTTAACTTCGCAAATCTATATTAAAGTTCACCCGGATCATCTAAATATTTACGCCAGAGATATTGATTTCGGTGGAGAAGCAAATGAAAATATTCCGTGTAAATTCAGTTTCGAACCGTTACTGATCGCTTACAATGGTAATTATCTGCTGGATATTTTACGCCACATCGACACGGAAGAAGTGCTGATTAAAATCGAAGATTCTGATGGACCGGGTCTGTTTTTTCCTAGAGAACAAAATGAAAATGAAGATTTGTTAATGTTGCTTATGCCTGTGAGGTTAAGTGAAGCTGATTGATTTGACATTGATTAATTTTAGAAATATTGAAAAAGAAAAAATTCGTTTTAAAAAAAACATAAACATATTTTACGGAGGTAACGGTCAGGGAAAGACATCTATTTTAGAGGCGATTTATTTTTTGGGAATTACCAAAAGTTTTCGTGTAACGGACGAAAAGGCGGTTGTTAAAACGGGTGGGAATTACTTCGATATAAAAGGAATATTTGAAAAACACAACGGAAAAACATTTGCGCTCCGTCTTTTCTTTTCGGGGGCGGACGGAAAACACGTGTTTTACAATAATGAAAAAATAAAAACATTTTCTTCCATAATAGGTACTGTCCCAATCGTTTTGTTATCGCTCGAAGATTTGGATCTTACGTATGGTTCCCCATCCGCAAGAAGAAAATTCATTGATATTTTAATTTCGCAAATAGATGCGAATTATTTGCAATCGCTGAAGCAGTTCAAAAAAATAGTCCTGAATAGAAATAAAGTGTTAAGTTTGATTGCAGATAAAAAAGCGGATTTTAATTCTTTAATTCCCTGGAACAAACAATTTGTTGAATACGGAGCGTACATTCATTTAAAAAGAAATTTAATTGTAAAAGAATTAAGTAGTTACATTAATAAATATTATCAGGAGATTTCCGCAACGCCCGATCCGGTGGAAATTCGCTACCAAACGGCAATAAACCTTGATGATGCCATGGATTTGGAAGAAATTAAGAAACGACTGGAACAAAGGTTATCGGAAGTGTATCAACGGGACTTAGCCTATGGTTCCACGACCAGCGGCCCCCATCGTGAGGATTTGTTGTTCTTTAAAAATCAGCGTCCGTTGAAAATTTTCGGTTCGCAAGGTGAAAACAAAACCTTTTTAATCGGGTTGAAATTTGCAGAGGCTTTTTTAATTGAAAAACATCTTCAGGAAAAACCCTTGTTACTTTTGGATGATATTTTTAGCGAATTGGACCGTTCTCGTATCGAACGGGTCTTAGCCAATATTAAATCGGCAAGGCAGCAAACGTTTATCACGACAACGGAAGTCGATAAATTTGGAAAAGACGAAACGGAAATCGATTTTTTTTACGTAATAAACGGTAAAATTACACAATGAAACATAATAGCAGGGCAATTGGTTCAATATTAGAAAAAGTTTTGCAAGACATCAATGCGGATGAACTTGTGGCCCAAAAAAGAATTCTTACCGAATGGGAAACATTATTTGATTCCTCGATCGGTAAAATATGTCGACCCGTACAATTTACCCAGGAAAATGAATTGATATTGGAGGCAATTTCCGAATCCTGGAAAGAAGAATTGCTACAGGTACGTCCGTTAATCATAAATGTCCTTAAAAGCAAATTTAATCATTTAAAAATAAAAAATATCAAAATTATTTAAGGTGAATTCTATGTCAGCGAAAGACTATACGGCAAAAAATATTCAGGTTTTAAAAGGACTGGAGGCGGTGCGCAAACGCCCGGCCATGTACATTGGCGATGTTACCAGTAAGGGATTGCATCATCTGGTTTATGAAATTGTGGATAACAGCATTGACGAAGCTATGGCCGGCTATGCCACGGAAATTATCGTGACAATTAATGAAGACGAATCCATTTCCGTCGAAGACAACGGCCGCGGCATTCCGGTGGATATTCATCCTATTGAAAAAAAGCCGGCGGTGGAAATTATTATGACCGTTCTCCATGCCGGGGGAAAATTCGATAAAAATACCTACAAAGTTTCCGGGGGATTGCACGGAGTGGGCGCTTCGGTTGTGAATGCCCTTTCCAAATGGTGCAAGGTGGAAATTTATCGAAATAATAAAATTTACACCCAATCGTATGAACGTGGTATTCCTACCAGCGAATTGAAAATTGTCGGCGAAACTGACAAAAGAGGCACAAAAATTTGTTTTTTGGCCGATGATGAGATTTTTCATAAAGTTTCGTACAAATATGATGTTTTGGCCAATCGCATGCGTGAGTTGGCTTTTTTGAATAAAAATTTAAAGATAACGATTCGTGACAAACGCAGTGGAGCGCAGGACACTTTTAAATTTGAAGGCGGTTTAAAGGCGTTTGTGGAATATTTGGACGAAAATCGCACGCCCTTACACAAAGATCCTATTTATATCGAAGGTGAAAAAGACGGCATTCCGGTAGAAATTGCCATGCAATACAATTCCACCTATACGGAAAATATCTTAACCTATTGCAATAATGTAAACACCATCGAAGGCGGTACGCATTTATCCGGATTCAAATCGGCTTTGACGCGAACCATAAATACTTACGCTCAAAAGTACAATCTATTAAAAAATAATGATAAAATAACGCTAACCGGAGAAGATGTCCGGGAAGGATTAACGGCCGTTATTTCAGTAAAAGTCCCCGAGCCGCAATTTGAAGGTCAGACGAAAACCAAGTTGGGCAATTCCGAAGTACGCAGCGCGGTAGAGACGTTGGTCAACGAAAAACTGCTGGAGATTTTAGAAGAAAATCCTTCGATTTCCAAACCGATTGTGGAAAAGGCCATTAGTGCGGCGCGAGCCCGGGAAGCGGCGCGTCAGGCTCGGGAATTGACAAGGCGAAAAACGGCTTTGGATAGCAGCTCTTTACCCGGTAAATTGGCCGATTGCTCTTCCAAAGATCCCTCTGAAACGGAGTTGTACTTGGTTGAGGGTGATTCGGCCGGTGGTTCGGCCAAACAGGCCCGGGATAGACGCTTTCAGGCTATTTTGCCCTTAAAAGGTAAAATTTTGAATGTGGAAAAATCGCGCCTGGATAAAATTCTGGGCAATGATGAGATTAAAACCATTATTACGGCCATCGGAACGGGAATCGGTTCCGACGATTTTAACATGGAAAAATTACGGTATGATAAAATCATCATCATGACCGATGCCGATGTGGATGGCGCTCATATTCGTACCCTTTTGTTAACCTTTTTTTACCGCTATATGGGCGAGTTGATTCAGCAAGGGAAAATTTACATTGCCCAGCCACCCCTGTACAAAATTCGCAATGGCAAACAGGAGTTTTACGCCTTTGACGATGAAGAAAAGGAGCGCATCGTCAAAGAGCTGGGTGTGGACGAGGGTAAGCTGGTTATTCAACGTTACAAAGGTTTGGGTGAGATGAATCCCGAACAATTATGGGAAACTACCATGAATCCCGAAACGCGGACAGTGCTTCAGGTGAGTATTGAAAATGCCATGGAAGCCGATCAGATTTTTAGTATTTTGATGGGCGAAGAAGTGGCACCTCGCAAAAAATTTATTGAGGAAAATGCACAGTTCGTAAGAAATCTGGATGTTTAATTTCTGGGAGAAAAAATGGCTTCGAATGAAAAAATAATACCTGTTTTAATAGAAGACGAGATGCGCAATTCGTATCTCGATTATTCCATGTCCGTTATTGTGGCCCGCGCTTTACCGGATGTGCGGGACGGTTTAAAACCCGTGCACCGGCGGGTGCTGTACGGTATGCACGAATTGGGCCTGCAACACACCAAGCCCTACAAAAAAAGCGCCCGTATCGTGGGCGAAGTTTTGGGTAAATATCACCCCCATGGCGATATGGCCGTGTACGATACCATCGTGCGCATGGTTCAGGATTTTTCGTTACGTTATCCGCTGATTGAAGGTCAGGGAAATTTCGGTTCCATCGATGGCGATTCTCCGGCGGCCATGCGTTACACCGAAGTGCGCTTGCAACGGATTGCCGAAGAATTGTTAACGGATATCAATAAAAATACCGTTGATTTTACACGGAATTTTGATGACACTCTAAATGAACCGGTGGTTTTACCAGCCACCTTACCGAATTTATTAATCAACGGGGCCAGCGGTATTGCCGTTGGTATGGCCACCAATATTCCGCCCCATAATTTGGGAGAAGTGGCGCAAGCCATTAAAGCCGTAATCGATAATCCGGAAATTTCCATTGATGAACTCATGCAATATTTAAGCGGGCCCGACTTCCCTACCGGCGGAATTATTTACGGCATCGAGGGAATCCGGCAGGCCTATCACACGGGGTACGGTAAAATTATTGTACGGGGTAAGGTTGAAATCGAAGAACACGACAATGGCAAGAGTACGATCTTAAT
This sequence comes from uncultured Caldithrix sp., assembly GCA_964532875.1. Classification (GTDB taxonomy): domain Bacteria; phylum Calditrichota; class Calditrichia; order Calditrichales; family Calditrichaceae; genus Caldithrix. Next base: position 9,001 of record CAZHIZ010000100.1, read on the forward strand.
CAAAGAAATTCCTTATCAGGTAAACAAACTGAATTTGATAAATAAAATCGTCGGTTTGATTAAAGAAAAAAAGATCGAAGGAATTGCCGATTTGCGAGACGAATCGGACCGTGACGGTATGCGTATCGTTATTGAAGTCAAAAAAGATTTCAATCCTAATGTCATTATCAATACTCTTTACAAACACACGCAGTTACAGACCACCTTCGGCATTAACATGCTGGCCCTGGTCAAAGGGCAGCCTCGGGTGCTTAATCTAAAGGAGATGATCACCTATTTTATCGAGCACCGCATCGAAGTGATCGTGCGCCGCACCCAATACGATTTGGACGAAGCCGAACGCCGTGCCCATATTTTGGAAGGTTTACGTATCGCCATCGATAATATCGATGAAATTGTGGAGCTGATTAAAACCTCACCCAATCCGGATGTGGCAAAAGAGCGTCTGATTGCGCGCTTCGGACTTTCGGACATTCAGGCCAAAGCCATTTTGGAAATGCGCCTGCAACGCTTAACCGGATTGGAACGCGATAAAATCGAAAAAGAATACCGAGAATTGCTTCAATTGATTGATGAATTAAAAGCCATCCTGGCTTCAAAAGAAAAGCAATATCAAATTATTAAAGACGAATTGGACGAGTTGGTTCGTAAATACAACGATGAGCGGCGAACGGAAATCATTCCTTCGGTGGACGATATTTCCATTGAAGATTTAATTCGCGAAGAGGATGTGGTCATCACTATTTCGCATCAAGGCTTCATCAAACGTTATCCTTTAAGCGAATACCGTACCCAAAATCGAGGCGGTCGGGGTATTACCGGAGCGGTGACCAAAGAGGAAGATTTTATCGAGCACTTGTTTATTGCCAACACGCACGATTATCTACTCTTTTTTACGGATCGCGGAAAATGCTACTGGTTAAAGGTTCATGCCATTCCGGCCAGCGGCCGAACATCAAAAGGTAGACCGGTCATTAATTTAATCGATATTGAAAACGGTGAAAAAATAAAAGCCAGTTTGGCTATTAAATCGTTCGACGAAGATCGTTTTATTATTATGGGTACGGAAAAGGGCATCGTTAAAAAAACCCATCTAAAAGCCTTTAGCCATCCGCGTCGAGCCGGTATCATCGCCTTGCACATTCGCGAAAACGATCAGTTGATCGAGGCTAAATTAGCGGAACGCGACCAGAAGATTGTTTTTGTTACCTCACAAGGCAAAGGAATCGTGTTTAAGGAAAGTGACGTGCGCGAAATGGGACGTACGGCAGCCGGAGTTCGTGCCATACGCTTGAACGGTTCGGATAAGGTGATTGCCATGGTGGTGGGTGATGATGAAATGGATTTATTAACGGTTTCCGAAAAAGGTTACGGCAAACGGACACCGTTGACCGACTTTAGACTTCAGCATCGGGGCGGCAGCGGTTTGATTGCCATGAAAGTCACCCCGAAAACAGGCAAGCTGGTCAGCGCTTTAGGTGTCCATGACAATCAGGATATTGTGATCATTACGGAAAACGGCATCATCAATCGCCAAAATACGGCTAATATCAGTCGTTACGGAAGAAATACGCAAGGCGTACGCTTAATTCGTCTGGGACAAAACGATCGGGTGAGTGATGTGGCCAAGGTCAGTATCGATAACGACGAAGAGTCGGAAGAACCTCAGAATGAATGATCGGACAAGCAGCGGTAAAAAAACGAACCGTTAAGGTGCGATCAAGAAAATTGTTTTGCCGCCGAAAGGCGGCTTATTTTTTTAAGTCAAACATCAATTTGTTTGACTTTTCACAAAAAAATTATCACATTTGTTATGGAAAATAAACGTCAATTTTCAGGAGGGTAAATGAAAAAGATTTCCGATTCGACCATCAGTCGTCTGTCCACGTATTACCGTACCCTGTCACATTTGATCGAGCAAGGAATCGAAACCGTTTCTTCAGATAAGATAGCCGAAATTAACAATATTACCTCTGCCCAGGTTCGAAAAGATCTCTCCTTTTTCGGCTCTTTCGGCAAGCGAGGATTGGGGTACAACACCAAAGCCTTGCGTGAAGAGATTGCAAAAATTTTAGGTTTAAAAAAGGAATGGAATATTGCCCTGGTAGGTGTCGGTAATATCGGACGCGCTTTGATCGATTATCAGGAATTTCGCAAACAAGGGTTTATTTTTAAGGCATTGTTTGACAAAGATCCACAAAAAATAGGCCAGGAGATCAAGGGTCTCCGCATTTATGATATTAATGATGCCTGCTATGTTTGCAAAGAGAAAAAAATTGAGATTGCCATTATTGCCGTTCCGGCCAAAAGTGCGCAGTCCGTTGTGGATGCGCTCGTTAGCTGCGGAATTCGTGCTTTCCTAAATTTTGCGCCCATTACCATCAAGGTTCCTTCCGATGTTACGGTAAAAAACGAAAATATGTCCATTGAGCTGGAAGCCCTTTCCTATTACCTGACGCAAACAAAAAAAGGGTGAACGTATTTGTCCACCCTTTTAAAAAAATAACCATTTGATCTTCGTTTATTGTACACCCAATTCCTTGGCTTTTTTAAAGGCAGCTTTGGCTTCCTTGGCCTTATTCAGATGAGTTAATACCACACCGTAATTAAACCAAAACGCACCCACATCCGGAAAACGTTTCGTAGCTTCCTGCAAAGTTAACAGCGCTTCATCGTATTTTTTCAATTGAATTTCGCAGTTCGATTTAAAATCGTATGGTTCTTTCATCGAAGGATCGATTTGAATAACCTTGGCAAAGGCATCGATACATTTCTGCAAATATTCTTTTTGTTTTTCTTTGCTTACGGAAGTATCGGTAGACAATTTGAAATAGATCAGGCCCAAATTGAACGGAAAGGCCTTTTCCTTGGGATTAATGGACATGGCCTTTTGATAAGCCGCAATGGCTTTTTGCGTATCGCCGTCCCGATCGTAAGCTTCGGCGATGATTTGATTGGCATCGGCATTATTGGGATCGATTTTAAGGGCCTTTTCCAGAGACTTAATAGCACCTTTGTAATCCTTGTTCAATAATTGATAGCGTCCCAATTTAATGTAACCATCCGCAGAATCCGGTGCCATTTGTGTTAACTTAGTGTAATAGGCCAAAGCGCTGTCCTGCTTGGATTCCAGACTGTAGCACAGAGCCACCAGATCAACGGCCTTGTAATCGGGCTTAACGATATTAGCCAATTTGAAATTTTTAATGGCTTCCTCTAACAGTTTTTTAGCTTTTTCCGAACTGCGATCAGGAACTTTGGTAAAAGAATTGTAAGCATTTACGCCACGATTGAATAATTGGCTGTAATAATACAATTCGGCGCGTTTGATTTTTTCTTTGAACTGCGGGCTAATTTTCAAGGATTGATCAAAGGCATGTTTCATCTCTTTGTACATTTCCTTTTTGCCGTAGAGTTCGCCCAACAAAAACCACGCTTCCGGATTATTGGGATATTTTTCCGTGGATTGTTTAGCCAGCTTTAAGGCATTGTCGTAGCGGCCGGCATTAAAATCCACAAAGGCGCCTTCCAATTCGGGAGGACGACAGGAACTGAGAAGGGCTAAAACCAAAATGGGAATAGCTAATAACATCAATCTTTTCATAAAAGATCTCCTTTATTAAATGTTT
>CAZHIZ010000101.1:0-12582 GCA_964532875.1 uncultured Caldithrix sp.
AATTGATCACTATTGTAAATCGTACCGGAAGCCAGTCCGCCGGAAACATCCACTTCCAATTCGTAAATTTGACTGGCATCGGCGCCACGGTAGGCAATAGCCACAAAGTCAATGGGATCACCGCTATCGGCATCGGGGCCGGCATAGCGATCGAGCGAGCGCACATTGGAATTCAACCAGCCGTAGCCGTTGCCCGAAGTAGCCACCTGGCGATTGGTGGCCGGATCGGTGCTGTAAATTTGCACCGGTGCCTGAGCGCTTTTGGGCTGACTGATCGGATAAAGAGCGTACGGAGCCATGGGTTCAACGGGATTAAGCCGCCCGATGTTTACCCTGGCCTTCTGCTTTACCACTTTTCGAACCTTGATTTCCCGTGCAGACAAAAGCCCGACAGTCAAGGTTAACGCCAAAAGAACGTACATGAAACGTCGCATAGTTCCTCCTAAAATTAATTAAATATTTTAACGCATTAAAATCATTTTTCGGGTTTGCGTCCGGTCATTAACCTGCAAACGGTAGAAATAAATACCGGAAGACAAATTCGCACCATCGAACGTAACCCGATAGTCACGATTGGCTTGCACCGCCCCGTTAAACAACGTACCGATCAAACGACCGTTCACATCAAATACCTGCAACAAAGCCTTACCGGCCTGTCCGGCCTGGAATCGAATGGTTGTGCTCGGATTGAACGGGTTGGGGTAATTTTGCGATAAGACAAACGTCCCGGCTGTCAGATTAGAGTTAGGATCGTCGATTGCAGTGAACCCGAAATCGGTAGCCTGCCCTACCCAAATACGATTGGTGCGGTAGGTGTAACTATCCTGATCGTTTTGCCCGATCGGTTCATTGGGATTGACCTCGCAATAGGCAAAATAAACCGTGCCGTTATTCTGGGAAGAAGCATGACGAACGGCTTTCAATTCATATTCATCCACATGCTGGGTTTGCGTTACGTTCATTTTTTCTGTCCACGTATTACCACCGTCGGTTGAACGAGAGACAAAGACGTCGGCTTTTAGAAGAATACCTTCATTGGGATTGCCGTAACGGGTTTTTTCCGCCGCTTCAATGTTTTTGTGCGGCCGATCTAACCAAGTGACATAAATGTTTCCTCGCTCGTCCACGGAAAGGTCTGCTTCGGAATCGAAGAAAAGATTATCGTCCACACCTTCGATCGACGAATCTCCGACAAAGAAGCCGTTATTAATGGCCACATGATGATCTTCGAAATTTTCGCCTTCGTCGGAACTCTTGGCCACATGCAAACCGCATTCGTGCCAGTCGCGGTAGTAACTTTCTTCGGAGGCCCAGGGACCCCAGGTAATGTCGAAAGCTACGTAAATTTTGTTGTCTTCGGTAACAATGGCATCAACCGAATGATTGTTGGGAATAGCCACATAAGCCGGACCTTCGTAAATGACCATGGTCGTGTCGTTAGGGTCATTCGGATTGGCCGGTACGTAAATGGAATCGTCTTTGGTAATGGTTTCGGGAATACCCAGTTCCGCCCAGGAAACTTCGCGCGGGCCCGTCCAGGTTTTGCCGTAATCATGCGTGACCATAACCATCAGACGCAATTCGCTCAGATAGAACGTATCGCCGGGGTGCGGTCCTTGATGCCCCACGCCGACGCAAACCCCGAATCCGCTGCTGTTCATGGAAATGGCCGGATAAATAAAAAAGTTCATTGTATCGATGACAGTCGGATTGGTATCGATGGTCCAGCTATTGGTCGGGTCATCGCTCTCGGCATTTAAAATCACATATTCATACGGCTGCGATTCTCCCGAAATCGTCCAATTGCGGTAGGCACCGATGTAATGATACATTTCGTTGGCATCTTTAACGATTTCCACCGGGCCGTTCCACAAGCGGTTCTCGGCAAAATTGTAATGGTGGTAACCTTCGTCCATGCGGTAAGAGGCCGTCCAGGCACCTCCGTTATCACCGTAAGAACCGTAATCCGTAATCAAATACGGATGTGAAATGGCCGGCGAATTTTGAGCGTCACCACTCACATATTGATTGAAATGAATAAAGGGCCGATCTAAAGCAACGGCGCCCGGATAGCGTCCACCGACGGTCCCTTCGTAGAGGTCCTGATTCAATTCCACATAACGGTAAAAAGCGGCATTGTCCATGCCGTTGGCCACATCAATGGTGGTCGCCCCGATAATTCCGGTTGCTTCGTTGGCTAAAATATATTGCCGATACCCGGTAACCAGGAAATCCACATCTTCTCCAACGGCATCCGTTCCGGCATAACGATCGATAGAACGAATCGCCGTATTCAACCAGCCGAAACCATTGCGCGAAGAATCGATTTTAACAACAAATGAATGATCGGTTTGAATTTCGCCGGCAACGGAGATGGGTTTTTGCAGGTTCGTATTCCCGATTTGGTAGGGGATTTTGACCTGTTCGGCAGTGGGAATATTAAAATTTTGAATTTTAACCAATTTTCGTTGGGCTTTAAATACCCGATGACGGTCAATCTGCAGACTTTGACTTTTATTCGTAGCAAAACTGGCAACGACAAAAGCCATGACAATTAGAACGGTAAAAAAACGCACGCTCTCTCCTCCTTTTTTTATTAAACGGGCTTTTTATAAGTATTAAAGAATATAGAGAAATGCAATCAAGCAAAATGCTTTCCCTCACAAATTGATTTAAATTTTTATTACATTCAAAAACATTTTTTATTTTTTATTATGATGAAACACAATTTAAGGATATGAACGATACGAATGCAACTGCATTCTTTTCTTTTTTGGAATTTATTTTGTGTTTTGCCCTGCGCCTTTGATTTTTAAGCTTGGCCTAAACAAACGGCGGCAAAAACATTAGTAAAATGGCTGAATAATAAAACGAAAAAAGTTAATACGCTATTTGCAAACGGAAGGACGAATTTTAACGAAATGAACAAACTGAATTCTAATTGAAGGTTAATTTCTATTAAGGCGGCCTGCTTGCTAACGGAATATCTCCGGATAAACCATGCCTATCTTTTTCAAATCTTCCTCACTCAAAAAGTCGAATTCAATACCGATTTGATAGGTTTTTTGGCCCAGCGATTTGTTGTTTTTAACCGTTCCCGTCGCCTTTACCACATCCGCACCGATGCCCATGGTCAAGGCTATGCGCTTGCCCACCTCTATCGGGAAATAGGTTTCTATGGAAACACCCGTTTTGCTGATATCGAGCGTTTTGGCCACTCCCTGACTTACCACCTGCTCTTGTTCATTTAAAACTTGATACGATAACAGATTTTCGGATTCGAAACGTTTGGCTCCGCGGGCTTCAAATTTCAATTTTTACAACCCTTTCCTGTTTACTTCCTAATTTACGAAAATAATCGTACACACGACGCTATTCTTTTTTAGCCGCCGGGGCATTTCTGTTTTGCCCGGACTCCGTCTCCTGTTTTAAAATATCCTGCAATTCGGGTGTGAGCAATTCCGGCGGGATTTCAATGTACTTTAATTCGTTAACAATAACCTCAATTTTGTGACGCGCTTTTGCCGCTCTATTTAAATACAAAAACAATTGATCCCTGTAACGCACCAACCCACCGTGAAAATAGCCGCGCGCATATTTGACCCTGATGGACAGTTTTTCCAACAACTCTATTAAGGCGTTCAAGCGCCTTTCATCCTCGGGGTTTGATGTGTTTTTCGTTTTGTTAGCTACTGCCAAAATACCGCTTACTCCGTTTACGCTATCACCAATTTAATTTGTTTTTCCGGCTCCACAGCCGGGAGCAAAATTCCCTTGCCCGCATCCCGTACTTATTTATTACAAATATCGATTTAATTTTTTACGTTTCAGATGCTCCACCACTTCCTTTACCCGTTGCGAGCTGTCTTTCCGGCAGATCAATAAGGCGTCCTCGGTTTCCACGACGGCCAAATTTTCCACATCGATTAAGGCTACCAATTTCTGCGGTGCATAAATTAAATTATTTTTACCATCAAGTACAACTTGATTTTGGGCCAAAATTGCATTCCCGTTTTCATCCTTCGGCGAAATGGCATGGGCTGCTTCCCACGAGCCCAAATCGCTCCAGGTAAACTCCGCTTCGATAATGGAAACCGATTTGGCCACTTCCATGATGGCGTAATCGATGGAAATGGATTTGATGCGCATATAAACATCAAGAACCGTTTCGGCCATTTTATCCGTGTCCACCACCTGGTAAATTTGCTCGAATCCTTCGGCCATTTCCGGTTGATGCTCGGCAAATTCACGCAAAATGGTAGAAACTTTCCAGATGAACATGCCGCTGTTCCACAAAAAATCCCCGCTTTTCAAAAACAGCCTGGCCGTTTCCAGATTGGGTTTTTCGGCAAATGTTTTCACCTTGTAGATGGTGCGTTCACCGATTACGGCCAAAGGTTCACCCCGTTGAATGTATCCGTAACCCGTTTCGGGATAGGTGGGTTTGATGCCGATCGTTACCAGGGAATCGCTTTCGCGGGCGTGAACGACGGCCGTTTGGATGGTTTCCTGAAATTTGTCCGTCTCTTTTATTAAATGATCCGCCGGCAAAATAACCATGGGCTCTTGCGAAGAGGCTCTTTTACGAATAATCGCTGCGGCCAATCCGATACACGGTGCCGTGTTTTTGCCGAAGGGCTCGGCGATGATGTTTTGCAAGGGGAGCTCGGGTAGATGCTCACTGATGGGCTGCTTTAATTCCTGATTGGTAATCACTAAAATTTTATCATCGGATGTTAAATCCTTCACCCGCTCGTAGGTCTGGCGGATCATCGATTTGTCGCCCACCAGATTGAGCAATTGTTTGGGCTTTTTCTGTCTGCTTCTCGGCCAAAAACGGGTTCCGACTCCACCGGCCATTAACACAACGTGCATCGCTACCTCCATCATTATTTTTTCGGACTGATCAATGCCAGCATCTTTTTTGCTACGGCATTGTTCGGCTGCAATTCCAATACCGTATTAAAAACTCTGCGCGCATTCTCGTTTTCACCCTTTAAGATATATGTTTCTCCCAAATTATTCAAGGCATCGATGTAGCGCGGTTTCAGATTTAAAGCCTTAAAGAAAAGACGAATGGCCAAATCGTACTTCCCTTGCTGTTTGTAAAGATATCCCAGGTTGTTGATGGCCTCGGGATAATCCTTTTTGTAATGCAGGGCCAAACGCAAATGTTTAAAGGCACTGTCTGTTTTACCTTCATAATAATAAACCACGGCCAAATTGTTGTGCGCTTTGGCATAAGAAGAATCCATTTTTAAAACCCGCTCATACCCTTTGATCTGGTCCAGGGCATCCGTATTCAAATCCAATTCTTCGGTCATGGAAAAAACCTGCCAGGGCAACTTGCCGGACATGACTTCATCCACCAAACGCAAATTGTCTCTGGCTCTGTCGAATCCGGGGTTCAATTGCAGTGCTTTTTGCAAATAGGTTTTGGCCTCTGCAAAGCGGTTAAGCAGGAACAAGGTGTAGCCGGCATTATTCCAGGCCTGATAATAGGTAGAATCCAACTGCACGGCCTTTTGAAAAGCTTGCAAAGCCTCGGGCAACCGTTTCTCTTTTTTGAAAACCACACCCATGTAATTGTACGCTTCGGGGACATTGGGATCCAATTTGAGCACTTCCCGCCATTTTAGCAAGGCCAGGGAATCTTTACCGTTGCCGAACAAAATCAAACCGTCTGCGATTAAACTGTCCACTTTAGCGGCTACCTGGGCCCTGGACGGTGCTGCCGGTTTTAGCGGTCCCGCGGGTTTAAAGACGGCACAGGAAGCCAGCAAAAAGGCCAATAAAAAAATACTTACGTAGCGCATTTAACCCTCCTTTTTGTTAATATCTAAAGTTCCGCAAAATGGAGCGCCATTTGAATGAACGGAGCCAGAGAAATCGGTTGTTCGCCTTAAGAAAAAAGATTTCTCATCCGGCAGCCGCCGGAGCAATGCCCCGTAACACCCATTTTCAGAACTTTATTAAATATTAGACCCGGAGGTTAAAGGTGAATTTTTCCGGCAAAGACAAGCGTAGCCGGGCCTGTTAGTACTATTCGGCCTCTTTGTCGCGATACTTTAAGGAGTCCGCCCCTGGTTTCCATAAGCAGTTCTTCGGGAAGGCTTTTGTCATATTGCCACAGCAGCAAAGCGGCGGCCGTAACGCCCGTACCGCAGGATAGCGTTTCCGCTTCCACCCCGCGTTCGTAGGTGCGTACGCGAACGCGATTAGCCGACAACCGTTGAATGACGTCCACATTGGTACCCGCAGGAAATACAGGATGATGGCGTAAAGCCGGAGCGAATTCGGCCAAAGGCAGGTGTTCAACGGCCTCTTCGCTTTGCAAAATCAAATGGGGTACACCGGAATTCAAAAAGCCCAGTAAATGCACGTTCTCCGGCAGGGGTAAGCGCGACAAATCGGGTTGCGCGCCTTGCCCGGTGGAAACCAAAATTTCCACCGAAATCGTGCCATCTTTATTAAAACGCACGGCATGTAATCCGTCTTGCGCTTCGATGACCGGCTTGCTGGCAGCGGGAAACAAACCTTCTTCCCGGGCATATCGCGCAGCGGCCCGCAAACCGTTGCCACACATCTCCCCGGCCGATCCGTCCGCGTTGAAATAGAACATGCGCAAGGGACTATTTTCCTGCACACCTACAAAAATCACGCCGTCCGCACCGATGCCCAAATGCCGATGACAAAGGCGGCGAATCACGGATGGCGTTAAACGCTTCAGCGAAAGAGTGCGGCTATCGAAAACAATAAAATCATTTCCCGTTGCTTCTATTTTTAAAAAGGGAATCATCGCAACGAATCCGCAAATACCGGCAGAGGAACGACCACCCCGCCTGTTTCCCAACGTTTGCGTACCTGAATCGTATCCGGTAAAAATTTAAAAGGCTCGCAAAACCGGAACGGCAGTAATCGACCGCGATCAAATTTGCCGTTGGCATTTAAGTCGATAAAAACATCCAATTTGTAAGAACCTTCGGGCAAATAATCAAACTTAAAGGCCCGGGTCCCTTGCACCACACGACGTAAATGCAGACGTTTTCCGGCAATGCGCTGCACATTTACCACTATCGGACAGGACACTTTGCCCTGCACCTGAACCGTTCCGCTGATTTCCCCCAATTCCTTTTGCGATACGATCTGGAATACGTGGCTGCTCAAAGAATCCTGCAACGACTTGCCGAAATAACTATGTATCTTCTTTAATCTAAGAACGGAACGATAAGCGTGATCCGGCAACAAGGGTTTTTGCGGCCGGAAAATGCCCTGGTACAGGTTCTTAATTTGCCAGCGGCCGCTTAATGCTTTGCCGCTTGCGTTCAACAAACGATAATTTTCCCGTACCTGCCGCCAATTTAACGGTTGATTAAATTCCAAACGAATCGCCGCTTCCGGACGAACCGTTTTTGCACTGTCTTTGGGAAAATGATGTAATAGTTTAAAGGTCGTCGTATCTGTTTTAGTCGTGCTTTTAAAACAGGCTGTTAGAGTATCGCGGTTGCGATTGCCGGAACTATCCGTCAGGTTCACGCAGCGCACCCGATACAAACGATTGCTGTCCATCGGAGCGGTGATCACTTCCAGCCACTTTTTATGTTTACGCGCCGGGGCCAGGTCCTTGATTTTCAATGGCCGATTCGTAAGGCTGTCCGTGATCGTAATGACTGTCAAGCTATCCAGCACCAGGGGTTCGCTAAAACGCAAGATCAACAGATTATTAAATTTGGCACGAGCACCGGTCAACAGGGGCGGAACGGTATCCAGACGTGCCGGTTGCATATCCAGACCGTTAAAAACATTCATGGAATCGTGCAGAGTCACATCGCGATAGCTCAGGGCAAAACGTTCGGCCACGGCTTGCAAAAGCAAATCGTGATTGCGATCTTCCACGGCAAGCACGCGATAGGTTCCGTTTTTCAGGTAGCCCAGCGTGTAATTCCCCTGTTGGCCATTCAAAGTTACGTAATCGGGTTGAATTGTAAAAGGATCAAAGCGAGTGGAATCGCTTAAGCGATAGGCAAAAACGTAAAATGTCTGACCGCGTTTTAGGCCGTAAATACGTCCGCTTATTTTTCCCCGATCGATGGAATCTCCGGTGGAAAAGGCCAGATTAAAACTCGCCGTCATTTTATTATTGTGGGCATCTTGCAAGGCGCTGCCGATCGAAAGCACATAGGTTTGCCGTTTTTTTAAAGGTTCTTGCAATTGCAAAATCAGGATGTGCCCTTTTTTCCACTGAACTTTAAAAGGCACCGGCGGAGAGATAAAAAGATTGTTGCGCTCGGAACCTTCTTTCATTCGCTCGGAAAAAACAATGGTCAGCCGATCCAGATTTTTCGCAATGCGGGTGGATTCGGGCAAAGGGTCAGTGCGTACGATTTCAGGCGGGATTCGATCCACCGGACCGCCGGAAGGCGGTGCCTGTACGGCGCAGCCAAGCAATAATAAAAGAAGGAACCAAAACCACTTTCGATGTATCGAATGCACAGAAACTCCGGCTTTGATGATGACGGGTAAATATAGTTTAAAAACCCTATTGGGAGCAACGCAAATGAACGGCAAATTAAAAAAAGTTAAAACTGTACAGTGTCAATAACGGAAATCGATTTAGCAAACACAAATTAAAGGAAGTAAAAAAGCCACGAATAGCGGGCAGAGGCGACAGGCAAATCCACCATAGAAAAAAGAAAACCGCCGAAATCGGCGGTTTGAAAAAGCTTAGGAAGTTCTTTCTTTAATACGGGCGGCTTTACCGCGACGATTGCGCAAATAGTACAACTTGGCGCGCCGTACCTTACCGCGCCGCTTGACTTCGATTTTGGCCAAACGCGGCGAGTGCAAGGGGAAAATGCGCTCCACGCCGATACCGTTGGAAATTTTGCGCACGGTAAATGTTTCGTTAATGCCGCCGCCTTTGCGTTTAATGCAAACGCCCTGAAATACCTGAATACGCTCTTTGTTGCCTTCGATTACACGGACATGAACCGCAACCGTGTCTCCGGGTTGAAATTCGGGAATGTCCATTCGAAGTTGATTTGCCGTTACAGCATGTAAAATGTCCATGGTTCTGTCTCACTATTTATTTTGTTAACTTATTTCATTGATTCCAAATATTTTCGATACAAATCCGGGCGGCGATCTCTGGTTATCTTTTCACGCATTTTTTGCCGCCATTCCGCTATTTTTTGATGGTTGCCGGAAAGCAACACCTCCGGCACCTTCACGCCCTTAAATTCTTCCGGTCGTGTGTAATAGGGCACATCCAGCAATTCGTCTTCCGTAAACGAATCCGTCCAGGCCGAATCGATGTCCTTAATCACGCCGGGCAGTAAGCGCACAATGGCATCGATAATGGTTAAAGCGGCAATTTCTCCCGAACTGAGAATAAAATCTCCCAGCGAAATTTCATCGATCGGATAGAAGGCATGAATGCGCTCATCGATGCCTTTGTAATGCCCGCACAAAAAAACCAGGTGTTCCTTCAGGCTCAGTTCCGTGGCCACTCGTTGCTCGAATTTCCGTCCGCGAGGTGTGGGCATGACAATGTGGGCCTTAGCGGCTTCCCTTTCCAAAAAAATGCGCTGCAAGGCTTTGTAAAACGGTTCGATTTTCAAAACCATGCCCGGGCCGCCGCCATAGGGATAATCGTCAATCGTACGGTGCCGGTCCGTGGTAAAATCGCGCAAGTCGTGGATGTGAATATCCACCGCCCCTTTGCGACGCCCCATCTTAATGATGCTTTCTTCCAAAGGGCCCTGTACTATTTTCGGAAAGCCTGTAATAATATCGATTCGCATCTCAAAGAACGCTCTTAATCGAGCATACCTTCCATTACATGAATAACCATCGTACGCTCTTTCAGGTCAACGGATTTTACGACCGATTTAATGGCCGGAATCAAATATTCCGCTCCGTCTTCCGTTTTTAGCACGTAAATATCGTTGGCCGAATAGGTTAACACATCCCGTAACGTACCAACAAATGTTCCTTGCTCGTCAAAGACCTTCAGACCGATTAAATCGTGAATGTAATATTCATCTTCACCCAGCGGCATCAGGTCGTCGGGAGCAATGTAAATGTAACGATTACGCAGGGCATCGGCCTGATCGTAATCATTTATACCGGAAAGCTTGAGAAAAACAAACCTATTCGATAAACGAACTTCTTCGATCGAATAGGCTTGTTTCCGATTATTCTCTTCAATATATACGGTTTTTAATTCCAAAAAGTGCTCGGGAAAGGAAGTTATGATTTCCGCTTTGACCGAGCCTTTAACGCCATGCGGCTTTAGAATTTTACCGACGACAAACATTCCCGTCTATTCGAGAATTTCCAGAACAGCACGTTTACCTTGCTTAGCAGAAGCGGCAGCTAAAAGCGTACGGATGGATTTGGCAGTTTGACCTCTTTTACCGATAACCTTACCTAAATCACCTTCGCCTACGCGCAGTTCATAAACCGTGACTCGTTCACCTTCCACTTCCGTAACCTGAACTTCATCAGGTTTGTCCACCAGATGCTTGGCGATGAACTCGACGAAATTTTTCATATCCACAATACGTCCCTCCGTTTAGTAAACATTCACAACTGCTGTTTTGTCTATCTTGTTTAATTATAGTAAGATTCCATCCAAAAAACAAGAATTTTAAGCTTCTTGCTTTTCTTCCGTCGCTTGTTCCTGCTCTGCAGCCGCTGTTTCCTGAGCTTCGGCCGGAGCCTGTTCGTCTTTTGCTTCCGCCTTTTTGCTCTGTGCTTCCTGTGCCTTCTTAGCTTCCAAACGTTTTTGACGTTCCAATTGCAGCAATTCCCATTTCTTGAATTCTTCGTTGATCTTCGCTTCGTCGGCACCGTGTTTCATTAAATCCCATTTCAGCCAGATGCCCTTGCGTCTCAACAGGCTGCGTACGGTTTGCGAGGGTTGCGCGCCGTTCTTTAACCAGTAAAAAACACGATCTTCCTGAACTTCCACCTGAAAAGGATCGCTTAAGGGGTTGTAAGTCCCCAGCGTTTCAATAAAACGTCCGTCTCGAGGCGAGCGACTATCTGCAACCACGATGCGGTAGAATGGCCGTTTTTTTCTTCCCATACGACGTAATCTGATTCTAACTGCCAAAGTATTAACCTCCAACTTTTTTCTAACCAATTCCCAAGGGCAATCCACCAAGGCCCCGGAACGATTTTTTGTTCATTTGTTTCATCATTTTTTTCATTTGTTCGAATTGGCGCATCAATTGGTTCACATCCTGCACACGCGTACCGCTGCCCACGGCGATGCGCCGACGACGGCTCCCGTTCAAAATTTTGGGATTGCGACGTTCTTCTTTGGTCATGGAATTTATGATGGCTTCCACACGAACCAATTGACGGTCGTCAACCTGCGCATTTTTCAACTGACTGCCCACGCCCGGAATCATGCGCAAAATGGATTCCAGAGAACCCATCTTTTTAATTTGCTGCAATTGATCTAAAAAATCTTCCAGATCAAACTCGGCTTTACGCAGTTTCTTTTCTAACTTTTGCGCTTTTTCTTTATCGACGACTTCCTGCGCTTTTTCCACCAGGGTTACCACATCGCCCATGCCCAAAATGCGCGAGGCCATGCGATCCGGGTGGAACTGCTCGATGTCGTCCAGTTTTTCGCCCACACCGATAAATTTGATCGGTTTGCCGGTGATGGCTTTGATGGACAGCGCGGCACCGCCGCGGGCGTCACCGTCCATTTTCGTAAGAATAACGCCGTCAAAGTTCAAACGTTCCGCGAACTGTTTGGCCGTATTCACCGCATCCTGACCGGTCATGCCGTCGGCCACAAATAAAATTTCGTGGGGACGCACGCGATTTTTAATGCGCACCAATTCCTGCATCATCTGCTCGTCGATGTGCAAGCGCCCGGCCGTATCCAGAATAACCGTATCGCACATTTGCTTGCGCGCCGCACTGATAGAATTGAAAGCGATCTTCACCGGATCCGATGCACCTTCGTCGTAAACGGGCACATTGATACTGCGCCCCAATATTTTCAATTGCTGAATAGCTGCCGGACGATAGACATCCGCGGCAACCAACATGGGTTTGCGATTCTTTTTTTGCAGATATTTGGCCAACTTGGCGGCAAATGTGGTTTTTCCGGAACCCTGCAAGCCCGTCAGCATGATAATCGTCGGCGGAATGCCTGCCGTGCGCATCGTTGCCGTCGTTCCGCCTAACAAGCGCACCAACTCGTCGTGCACGATTTTAACGATCATTTGCCCGGGCGTAACGCTTTTCAGGACTTCGGCTCCCAGGGCCTTGTCCTGAACTTTAGCGATGAAGTCCTTGGCCACTTTGTAGTTAACATCCGCTTCCAGCAGCGCACGCCGGATTTCCTTCATGGAATCGGCGATGTTCTTTTCCGTTAACTTCCCGTATCCGCGTAACCGTTTAAAGGTCGATTCAAGTTTCGCTGTTAATTCTTCGAGCATAGTGTACCGGCATCATTTCCATTTTATTATGACTGCCAAATGTAAATAATTTCTTTCTCTATATCAAGCCCAATTATGCGTTTAAGGAGTCTTTCGGGCTATTTTTTTAACAATC
>CAZHIZ010000102.1:0-12125 GCA_964532875.1 uncultured Caldithrix sp.
ATTCACCCGTTCAATCAATCTCCTACCACGAGCTCTATTTTTTAGAATATTAAAAAATAACACCCGTGTCAAGCTCGGCCTCCTGTTTCGGGATGAATAAGCAAAATAGAATGGCGCGACGTTTGTATTGATTAAATCAATGCGGGAATGCCTGTATTCCGTATTTATTGAAAAAGAGCGCGTAGCAAAATTTCAATATCCAAAAACAGATTCTGGCTTTTTAAATAGTGGGCTTCAAACGTTTCGTACATTTCGGGATTGGAAATTTTATCCCGATTAATTTGCACTAACCCGGTCAGGCCGGGTTTGTAATCGAACAACGGAGCTTCCTTGGGGCTACGGGCCAGCGGTGCGCCCACAAATGAAAGTTTGCCCAGTAATATGTTGATTAAATTTAATGTAAAACGCAAACCCTTGCCTTTGATCGCCCCCAAAACGGAAAGAGATTTCCCGTCATGTTGAAAAACCGTAATTTTTTTAATGCGGCGCCAGCCGGCCACTACATTCCACAAATGGTAAGGCAACAAAACAAGTAAAAGCAACAAAGCCAAAACGAAATCAAACGTGCGTTTTACGATTTTATTAAACGGCTTACCATAAGCAAATTCGATGTCCACCAAAGGCACCGTGTCCAGTCGCTCAATCGTTGACTTCCCGATCATGAATTCCAGATGATCCGGAACCATCTTGAATTCGATTTCCGGTTTTTGCACGCGGGAAATGGTGGTTAAAATTTCCTGAAAGGGCAAATTGTGCGTCGTAAAAATCACCAGATCGACACGATTCAAACGCACGTATTCCGGCAAATCCTTCAATAACGTTACCACGGGGACCTTGTCGATGGTTTTGCCCAGGTCTTCTCTGTTCGGCGAAACCAGGCCCAGAATTTTAATGCTCGAATTCACGTTGGCTTGCAATTTGTGCAACAATTTTTTAGTACCGGAATCGAAGCCCACAATGACGGTTCGTTTCAAAAAATAATCGCGGCTTAACGTATCGGTTGTTTTGCGACGCAAAGCCCGCAAAAGGATGCGCCAAAGGGACATGGCCAAAATACTGGCCAGGGCAGAAACAATAACCACCAAGCGCGAAAAAGCAAACTGTTTAAAAAAGAAAGTTAAGGCCGAGACAAACGTAAAAGCGGTTAAATTGGCTTTAATTATTTTACTTACGGAAAAACGGTCGCGCTTCACGGTTTCGAAGAACAGAGCGGACAAAAAGAAAACGATTGTGGTAATCAAATTAATGATAATGTACTGATTAAAAAAGTCGCTTAACCGAAAACCGCCGCGCAAAGCGTAACGCACCCCAAATGTCACGAACAGAATTGCGTTCAACAGACCCAGATCAATCAACAAGGGATAGTACACTTCGAGATTGTTTTTCACGAATATCATCATGCCGCGCAACACGGTACCTAAAATAATAAGCCATTTAAACGGGTACACATAGCGTTTTTGGTAATGTTTTTTGTAGAATTGGTACAGCGAACGATTAAACGTAATCACGTAATCCAGATTATTCTTCTTGGTACTTTCGCCTTTGTAATGAATGATTTGCGAATCGGGCACGTAATAAATTTTGCCCCCTGCCTTGTTAATGCGGTGGCAATAGTCGATGTCTTCGCAGTACATGAAAAAATCTTCGTCCAGCTTGCCCACCTTTTTAACGATCTCCCGGCGCATCATCATGAACGAGCCGGAAATGGCTTCCACCGGATACACATCGTTTTCATCGAGGTAAGTCAAGTTGTAACGGCCGAAGATCTTGCTTTTGGGAAACAAGCGCGAAAATCCGATCACCTTCCAAAAGGCGGTAAGCGGCGTGGGAATGCTGTGCCGGCAATCGACAGAAAACGTACCGTCCGGATTTAAAATTTTGCAGGTTGCGGCCGAAGCATCCGGTGTTTGCTCAAAAAAACGCAACAGTTTGACAAAGGTATCTTCCTGCACAATGGTATCGGGATTGAGCAATACGATGAATGCCCCGCGGGCAATTTCCAGGCCCTGATTATTGGCAGCCGAAAAGCCTCTGTTTTCCTTGTTTTCAATTAAAATAACTTCCGGAAACCGTTTGCGAATGATCGGTACGGAACCGTCCACCGATGCATTGTCCACCACAATTATTTCCGAAGGAATATTTTTCAAGGCACGCCGCACCGAAATGAGACACTGCTCCAAAAATTCCCGCACATTGTAATTTACGATAATTACCGAAATGGTAATTTCCCGCCCATCGTCCACAAACGGTTTGGTTACAATACCTTGGCTCATCGTGCTTCTTTCCCGCCTAAAAAGATGAACAGAGAACGCAATAAAATTCGAAAATCGAAAGACAGGGACATATTTTCCAGATAGAACAAATCTTGTTTCAATTGATCCCGTTTAAATTTAAGCGCTTCTTCGTAACGATATTTAACCTGGGCCCATCCGGTTAGTCCGGGCCGCACCTGAAAACGACGATTGTAAAACTTGATTTTCCGGCGCAATTGTTCCACCACCTGCACTTCTTCCGGCCGGGGCCCCACGAAACTCATTTTGCCCAGCAAAATATTAATCAGAGAGGGCAATTTGTACAAGCGCGTGCGATACAAAATTTTACCTACCAAGGGTCGTTTGCCCGTTTTGGGATGCACCGTGGCAAAATTGAGCAAGCCGAATACACGGCCGTATTTGCCCACACTATTTACGATTTCAAATACCGGCCAAATTCCACTGAACAATTGCAAAATCATGATGAGCAAAAACAACGGCGAAAGCAGTACCAGCAGCAAAAAGGAAAATGTTAAATCGAACAAACGCTTCAGGCTCCATTGCCACAACTTCATGGATTCGGGGAAAAGGCGAATCAGCGGGTGGCCGATGACGGCTTCCGTTTTTAGGCCGGAAATGGCGTCGTACATTTGGGGAATCACTTTAAAGATCACGGTGGGATTATCGATACGGGAAACCAAATTCAGGATTTCATCGCGTGAGCGTTCGTTCACGGCAATGATGACTTCTTCGATTTGATATTTCCTGACGATTTCGGCCAGGTCATCGTAAGTTCCCAAAAAAGGTAAATCGCTAAACGGCTTTTCCGTGGGCTCTCGGGTTACGAAACCCACAATTTCGTACAAAAGATGCGGATTGCTGCGAATGTCCTTAATCAGACGTTTGGCCTTGGTCGTATTTCCGATGAGCAGTGTCCGATGCGGCGCATATTCCAATGCGGAAAATTTCTTTTCCAGAAAAATGATCAGCAAACGTCCGGCATTCACCAGAATCAGTAATAAACTGCCGTAAATCAAAAGGCCGAGACGCCCTTCGGAAAACGGCTTATTGGGATTAAAGGTAATCAAGAACAGAAGAAGGACGCCGAATAAAATCACTTTGGAAACTTTTTGCAAGTGATCGAAACGGGAAATATCCCAACGCAAATCGTACAGATTATTCAACCAGAAGAGAGCCAGCCAGCCGAGCGTAATAATGACCAGTACCACCGGCTGGGTAATTAAGTCCAGCGATACACTGGCCGCATTCTCGAACCAACCGGATTGGTAACGCACCCACCAGGTAAGAACAAAAGCCAGATTAATCATCAGGACATCGTTGGCAAGCAAAATCAATTTTTGCACCATGCGACTCAAATTAAGCGGCGCCAGCATGGGCCGCGAAGTAAAAATTTCATGGTCGCCGTAATAGGTGCGGGTACGTTGCGCTTCCAGATAGCCCAAACGTTTTAACCCCACGGCCGAAAGAAGAATGACCAAAAACAAGGCAATACCGCCCACCATAAAATAATGACGCGCCAAAAGATAGGCCGTAATTCCGTAACCCAAAGCCGCCAGATAAATGATGTACACCGCCTGCCGGTGCGACAGGCCCAAATAGATGAGACGATGATGTAAATGGTCTTTGTCCGGCTTAAAGGGATGCTTGCCCTTGTTCAAACGGCGAAGGAAAGCGATGCTGGTATCGCCGATGGGAATAGCCAAAATGAGAATGGGCAGCAAAAGTCCCACACGCCCCGGGGCCGTTTCGAATCCTTTCATGCTCAAAGCGGCCAACATCATTCCCAAAAACAAGGAACCGGTGTCGCCCATAAAAATAGAAGCCGGATGACGGTTGAATTTTAAAAAGCCCAGAATGCCGCCCATTAAACTTAAGGAAATGATGAGAAAGGCGGCATTGCCGTTTTGATAAGCCAGCAGGGCAAACACGCCGGCCGCAATCAAGCTAACCCCGCCGGCCAGTCCGTCCAGTCCATCCAATAAATTGACGGCATTACTAACGCCGATCAACCAGAGATAGGTAAGCGGAATGCCCCAAAAGCCCAGATTAAGATCTGTCGTAAACGGAAGACTGATGCGTTGAATAAAGCCGCTCAAGGCGATAATCACGGTAGCGGCAATGGTTTGGCCTAAAAATTTTTTACCGGCATCCAACCCTTTCAAATCATCATACGCTCCCAACGCCACCACCAGAAGGGAGGCCATCAAAATTCCGGCATAATCGTGCCCGATTTGGGAGAACGCTTGGGGCAGCAACAAAGCGGACAGGGCAATACCCGTTAAGAATCCGGCAAAAATACCAAAGCCGCCCATGGTGGGCATAAACGTGGTGTGCACCTTGCGCGGATCGGGCATTTCGCCCACGTGGTAACGTAAAGCCAGTTTACGCGTAACATAGGTTACCACCAGCCCCACGCTCAACGAAAGCAAAAAAATTGCAATAAACGCAATGTCTTGATGATGCCCCATACTTCTTAGTTTCGTTTTTTATTAATTGCCCCGGACACTGACGATTCGATTTGCGCCGGAGGCCTTAAGGCGCTGAAAATAGCTCATGGCATTCGTAAGGCAAAATGTATTGGATCGCGGCGCCTTCTTCTTTTGCAACGGAACGTTAGCCGGATTTCGCAGCCGTGCCCGCCTAAAGCACCTTTTTGTGAATGCAACCCCCTAATACTTTAAAAAGGCTCCCACCAGTACATCCCGATAAGTGGTTTGTTCCGTCCCTGTTTTGACGGTATTGAACGAGACGGCCCCGTTAAGGAAGAAACCGTTGAAAATTTCGTAATGCACGTAAAATTGGTACAAACGCTCCGTGTGTAAAATGCCCTCCAAAAATTTACGCGTATCGCGGGGCGTGGTTTGCGTTCCCAAAAGCGTATTGTGCCCCAAGAGAATGTTTCCGCCGATGTTTTCATTGGGATAGTTGTCGCCGTGCTTCCACTGCCGAAATTTAAATCCACTCACCAAACGGGCATGCCAATCCTTTCGTAAATGGAAATAGTACACTTCGGAATTGGGCCCGGCCCAATGCCCGATGGAACGGTAATCGGAAGTGTACGAATTAATGAGATATTTGTGCGTGTAAACCCAGGGCATAATCGCCGTGTATTCGAAGCGCAGCGAAAGATTGGGTAATCGGAAGGGGTCGACAATCCACAATCCGGCGGAAAAAGCCTGCTTGTTGCCATACCAGTTGGTACCGATTTTCTTGCGCCGGAACTCATCCAAAAAAATGGTTCCGTACGCTTTCAGGCCCGGACGCACCAACCATTCGGCATCCACGGAAATGGTGGCATTATCCCGATCCCGTAGTTTATGCTGCACGGCTCGATAAAAATTAAAGGGAATCAAATAAGCCCAATCGGCGTAGCGTTCACCGTAAATAAAACATTCGTTAAACCCCATGGTAAAGCGTGGGCTCAGGCTGATTTCCAGACGGTGGGCAGCCAGCCATTTGTCCGGATAATAGATGTAGCCATCTTTTAATGTGTCCTGCGGAAAGGACTGTAACTTTCCGTGCAGGGCGATTAATTTAAACCAGCCCCAATCCTTACTGATGCTCAAGTAAGGGTAAGGCTCGCTGTTGTCCGAAAGAATTAATTTGCCGGATTCGCCGTAGCCCCAGGAAATGGGTTGCTGGGCAAAGCGCACATCAAAATATTTGGAATGAAAGGCCAGCTCGCCGACGCTGCGATCGGAGAAATGAACTTTGTAATCGCTTTTCTCCGAATAGCCGCCCTTTAAACGGGGATGCTGTTGAATAAAGGTTTCGTCATTGCCGCGAAAACCTTCCAGACTCACTTTAAAATGGAAGCCGAAATTGCGGTACAGGGTACCCCGCGCCTGATACTCCTGCCAACTGGCCGAGCGGTACACCCCGTCGTTGCGCCGTTCGTAATCCGCTCCCTGTTGGTAATCCAGATAAAAGTTGCTGCTGTCGGTTTCCCACAAAAAGACATGGTTCTGCTCTTCCGGATACTGCCGGCGAAAGAAACGGCGGAAATCCCGTTTGAAATTCTGCCAGCTACTTAAAGGAGAATACCAGTTTTTCCCTTTAGGCACCAGCGCATTACGCCGACCGGGGTCAAGTTCCCAACGATAATCGAGCAGGTAATCATCCAGTCGACGGCGATCGATGGAAGTCAAGTCCTGACGATGCCTGGCAATTTGTTTTAAATAATCGGCTACCTGCCGGCGATTGAAGGGTTTGATGCCGTTAAAAACGTGTTGCACAAAGCCCATGGTTTCCATGCGTTCCAAAAAATGGTAAACGGGATCGTGCAAAGGAACGGAGGTCGGATTACCGGCTGTTAAACGAACGTTTAAGGCGAAGATGAGTACAATAAAAAACCATGAAAACTTGTGCATTTTAGGCCTCATTTTTAATCAATCCATGAAGAAGTTGCTGGTAACGGTCGGCCAGTTTGTTGCGATCGAAATGGGCTTGCACAAAGGCCCGCCCGTTGCGCCCCAGTGTTTGACAGAGCTGCGGATTCCCTTTAAGCTCGAGAATTTTTTCTTTTAACATGACCGGATCTTCCGGCTTGCAAAAAATTCCGGCTGCGGCTTTTTCCACCAATTCCCGCGATTCTCCGTCCACACTGATGATAATGGGTCTGGCCATAGCCATAATTTCGAATATTTTGGAAGGAATTACGCTGCGGAAAAGCGGTAAATCGCGCAGCGTAACCAGAATAACGTCGGACAAACCGTAGTAGTCCGGCAACTGTTTTTTCCCGATCTGATTTAAAAAACGCACATTGGTCAATTGTTTTTCCCGGGCCTGGCGCATTAAATTTTCTTTTTCCGCTCCTTCACCCACCAATAAAAAAAGGATGTCTTCATTTTCTTTAAGCAGTTCGGCAGTCTGCAAAACCTTGTCCAGGGCGTGGGAAAGTCCGTGGGTGCCGATGTAGGAAACCACAAATTTACCGTCGAAACCGTACTTCTTTTTCAGTGCTTCCGTATCCCGTTTACCGTCGAACAAGTGCAAATCCACCCCGTTTTTGATGATGGAAATCTTTTCGGGCGCAATGCCCCGCCCGGTTAAAATGGTTACGGTAGAATCGGCCACCCCCACAATATGAACGGCATGGCGGTAGAGCTTCATTTCGATCCATTCCAAAAAACGAATGATCAGGCGATTGTTCAACTGTCCCAGTTGCACGATGGATTCCGGCCACAAATCCCGCACTTCAAAAACAAAGGGAATGCGTTTTAAACGACTGATGATGAAACCGGCAATACCCACAAAAAATTGCGGGCTGGTAGCGATAATGATATCTTGCTTGCCTACTTTGCGCGTCCCCTGAATAACGGCCGAGCACATGAAGGACAGATAGGAAAGCACGCGTTTGAAAAAGCCTTTATTGGGTGCAGCAAAAATGTAGGTACGCACCACACGAATGCCGTCCTTCTCTTCTTCCAAAAAACGATAGCCACGGTACTCCTCAGGAATGATTCCCGTGGGATGATTGGGGAAACCGGTCAAAACCGTAACCCGATCGCCTTTTTTGACCCAGCGTCTGGAAAGCTCGTACACGCGTGCCGAGGGAGCACCCATTTCCGGAGGGAAATACTGTGAGAGATAAAGAATGCGCAAAAGCTTTGCTCCTGATTCCACTTCGTATTAAAAATTAGCCTCTTGCGTCCCGTGCGCCGGGACCGTGCACCCACAATTTGAAATCTTTGGTGCCATACGGGTTTAAATTTAGGTGTGTACCCCATTGAATGCAAATGAGCCCGGGTGTAAAAAGAGCTTTTACAGCTAATTTCAGGAGAGGGCAGAGAAGGAATCCATTAACATCTGAATAGCCCACGTGCCAAAACATGCACCTTATTTTGTAAGTCATTTTTTAAACGGTCAGAATACACATCCCGATAAAAAACACGTGGCTTCGCAAGCTGCGGATTTTATTTTACACCGCCCAGGACATAGCGCATTTCTTTTACCCCGGGCCGCGGGCGCAAAACAATCATCTTTGCCGGTAAAACCTTACCGAACTCGGGCACGTAGAACCAATCGCGGATTTCCGCCTGCATTTCCCGGGAATCAAAGTTTAAGGCAATACGGACGGCATTACGTTCTAACAAGATTTTACCACGGGCCATTTCAATTCGGCATGCGGGATGGACATGCAGCAGATTTTCCACGGATTGAATGCGTCTTCCGCGGATGCGATCTTCAACGACAATGCCCCCTTCAAGGCGAATGAGGCGTTGGTGCCTGTAAGCCAAACGCCGGTTCAATGTATTGGAATAGGCGCCTTCGAAAAAAAGCGTGCCCTCGTTTGGGACATTAACCTTTTGCGGGCGGATGTGCCGGCCCATGCGGAAAGCACTCCACAACTCGGCCTGATCCAGCCCGTTAACGACCACCGTATTATGGCTGTAAATACTGCGGGCCCGGCGACGCAAATCGGTAGGCAAATATTCCCCGACACCCGAATCCACAATAAACCTCTGTCCTTTGAAGGAAAACTCATAGCTTAAAAAATCGCAGTGCGCATGCCCGGGCTGGTAGCGCACACCCAGCTCGCCGCCGTCTACCATCAAATAATAATCCGCATCGCGGTAAATGTAGTAGCCGCTTGGGACAAAGCGAAAAATCGTTGCATCGGGAGAAGAAGACGGGGCCGCGCCAATGGCTCGCAAATAGCGACCGATCTCATCCGTCATCGGGGCAATTCCGTGTGCCGTATCGCCGAATAAGGGCAGCTTGCCGTCCGGCTGGGTAAGGCCCTGCAAATAGCGCCACATACGTTGCGCCGTGTCCTGTAATTCGTTCTGAAGGGATTGAATTTCCGGCGGTATCTCGGCTGCAGCGGCATGTAAGGCG
This sequence comes from uncultured Caldithrix sp., assembly GCA_964532875.1. Lineage (GTDB taxonomy): Bacteria > Calditrichota > Calditrichia > Calditrichales > Calditrichaceae > Caldithrix. The sequence goes on from CAZHIZ010000102.1 coordinate 9,114, forward strand.
CGGATTACATTCAGCAAATCCAGCACATCCGTTAAAATTAAAGCGTGGTACATGGGGCTGCGTTCGTAATGGCCGCCGTCGCTTAAAATTTGCTCTTTTAGCTGCTGCCGTACACAGCGCAGGCCCCGGACAATCCAAGGTCGTTCGGCGAAAAACAAACCGGCTGCCAATAAGGCCTTGGCGTTTACCCACAAGTGGTTGGCCTGAAGATGGTATTCGAAAAAATGGCGCAGATAGGCGGTTTGCCGGTAAAGTCCCTGTAAAAAATGTGCTTCAAAAGAGGGGTCGTTTTCAAAATACCTGCGGTAGGCATCGTAGAAGAAAATCCAATTTACAATGCGTAGCGAAAGCGGATAAGGCTCCCAACCCGGCCCCTGCCCCACTCGGTTTTGGTGCAACCACTGAGCTAATATCTCTTTGGCCGTTTCAAAATTTTCGGCTGAAACGTCCCGGGTTAAGGGCAGCAAATACTCGAAATAATGTAAATTGTAAAGCCAAAGTTTACTTTTCGCAGGATCGTTCCATGCGATGTCCTTCGAAAAGATCGCTTCAGTATTTAAAAATTTAAAACGACGCCGAGCCAGATTTTGCACGGCCGATTCCGCAAAACATTTGTTTTTTAAATTAAGAATCGCAGGACGGGAGGCATAGTGCAGTCGGGAAATTCGCCGGCCAATGATCCCGGGCCCCATGGCTTTCTTAATGCGGAAAACGATCCGATAAATAATTTGTCGGGCTTTTAAATTACGGATCGTATGCCAATAAATTAAAAACTTCATTCTCTGCACATTCCGTTTCTTCCGCATCCGCCCGCTGCCGAATTGCCTGAAACAATTTACCCGTTTTGTTTTTTCCACAACGGGCGGAACGGAAAAGCGATTTTATTTTTCCCCGATCAGCTCATCCCAGAAGGATTTTACGGCAATAAATCTCTTTTCTTCAATGGCTTTTTGTACGGCAATGGTGGCTACGGACACTTCAAATAGCTCTTCAACGGGAATGGGGCTTTCCTGCCCTTCACGAATGCTTTGCAAAAAGGCCTGGATCTCTTCCAGATGCCCTTTCTCCTGCTTTAAAGAACGATCTTTTAAAGGCGAACCGTAACTTGTCAGTCGCAAGAAATTGTCAATCTGGAAAATACGCTGCGAAGAGAAAACTTCCACCCTCTCTTTGGGGAAACGGGGATTGCCGTTTGACAAGTAGTGAATGGCGGCCTGCGAACCGTCTTCGAAGGTCAGCAAAATCATCGTCTTGTCTTCATCCGTTTCGGAATGGCCCTGCGTGCTCACGGCTCCCACTTCGCGAATGGGAGCACCGACCAAATAGCGGGCCAAATCCACAAAATGGCAACCTTCGCCAATGATCCGCCCTCCGCCCATCACCGGATCGTGCACCCAATGATCCATGGGAATGTGCCCGGCATTGACGGTAATGATCAGCGAAAGCGGGTCAGCCCGATTTTCCAACTGGGTTTTAAGCTTGCGGCTGAACGGCGAGAAACGGCGATTAAAACCGACCATCAAATGCAGATCCGGATGCTCCTGCACGGCTCGGTAAACATCTTTTAACTGTTCCGGTGTTACGGCCAGCGGCTTCTCCACAAAAACGTGCTTTCCGTTTTTTAAGGCCTGCACAACCAGGCTTGCATGGCTATTGTGCCGCGTTCCGATAAACACCGTATTGATTTCTTTGGATTGCAAAATCAGCTCCCGATCCGACGCGGCCTGAGGAATGCCGAACTTTTTGGCCGCCACACTGGCGCTTAAGCCGTCCGACGAGGCGACCATGAGCACAGGCGCATTTAATTTTTTTAATTTGGGCAGCAAGACCGATTTGGCAAAATTACCCACACCGATAAACCCGATGCGCAACTCGGAATCGCCTTGAATGTTAGCGCTTTCGCGGGAAATGCGAATAACGGATTTTTTTTCGACTTCAGGACGATACTGCAAAATAATGCCGATGGGGTTTTCCTTTTCAATGGTTTCGTAAGCTTGCACCGCCTGCTCAAACGGGAAGCGATGGGTAATGAGCTTGTCCACGGCAATTTTCTTTTGCTGCAATAAAAACAGAAACGCTTCCATGTTACGTTTGGCCGTCCAACGCACATAGGGCAAGGGATAATCCTGTCCGCTTTCATAGTGCACATCGTAGCGTCCCGGCCCGTAAGCACTGCTTACTTGAAAGGATAGCTCTTTTTCGTAGAACAAATTACGCGGTACGGTAATGGGAATCACCCCGATTAATACGATGCGCCCTCGTTTGCGCGTCATTAAAGCGCATTGGCTAAGTAATTCCTCCGAAGCCGTGGAGGCGGTAATAAGAACCCCGTCAGCCCCGATTCCATTGGTTTTGCCTAGGACAAATTCCACATTTTCCGCCGTGGTTTTGGAAAGAGCCGCTTCGACGCCGAAATTTTGGGCAAACTGCACCTTTTCGTCCACCACATCAAAGGCCAAAACACGGCATCCGTTGGCTTGCAAAATTTGCGCGCTCAATTGTCCCAACAGGCCCAGGCCAACAACAACAATCGTTTCGCCAAGGGTCGGGTTCAACAGGCGCACGCCTTCCAGACAAATAGAACCGGCAACGGTGAAGGCGGCCTCTTCATCCCCCACATTATCCGGAATAGCGGCAGCCAAAGTCCAGGGAACGCGCACCATCTCGGCATGGGCCCCGTTACTGACAACGCGTTGCCCTACTTTAAATTGATCGACCTGTGGGCCCTTCTGAACAACGGTACCCACATTGGAATAACCCAAATGCGTGGGTTCGTTCAGCTTACTCCAAACGGCCTGGGTTGTGCTGATCAAACCTTCGGTTTTTATTTTATCAAGCACCTGTTTAACGCGTTCCGGCTGTTGTTTGGCTTTATTAAGATAGGAAGCCTTGCCGAAATCCAACATCATTTTTTCCGTACCGACGGAAATCAAACTGCGTGTCGTCTGCACGACCAGGGATTGGGCCGTGGCTTTCGGCTCGGGCGCTTCGATGATTTCCAACTTACCGCTT
>CAZHIZ010000103.1:0-3948 GCA_964532875.1 uncultured Caldithrix sp.
CGCAGAAAAATTCTAAAATAGTATTCTCTCCTTCTATCTCCCATTGGGATGGCAATTCACCATTTCTGCTGCCATCCCTCTTTGGCCAATTCCGTATTGGCAAAAAGTTTTTGCGCCTCTTTTTCGATCTTAAACAAAGCCTGGTCGTCGTTGTTAGGGTCGTGGTGGAAAAGGAGTAGTTTTTTTACTTCGGCCTGCCGGGCGGTATCACAGGCCATGGCAAAACTACTATGCCCGTAGCCGCAAAATTGTTGATATTGTTCCTGAGTATATTGCGCATCATGAATCAACAAATCCGCCTTTTGTGCAAATTGTACCAAACGGTGATCTCCGCCTTGATACCCTTCAATATCCGTAGCAAAGACAATTTTTTTGTCTTTCCATTCAATGCGAAAAGGGAACGAACCATCTTTGGGATGAAAATAGTATTTCATGGTGTGGATGCGGAAATGACCCGCATTGATGGGATCGCTGCGCACATCACCAATGTGCGGCAAGGCCTCGTCTTCGTCAAAATAGACGAATGTATTTTCGGACAAATCGTAAAAACTCTTTTGACTGCGAAATTCGTCCATGGTCAGTGGGAAATATTGCGGCAAGACCTGCGTACGCAAAATTTCTTCGAAACCGATACCTAAAGTAGGCGGCCCGATGAGGTGTAAATGCACTTGAGACATGTAAATCGGAGCAAAAAAAGGCAAACCCAACAGGTGATCGATATGGGTATGTGTAAACATAATGGTAATATGAAAAGGCTTCCCATGTTCTTTTTGGTAGGCCAAAATTTCGGGTACCAGACGTTTACCTAACGCAATAATTCCGCTACCCGCATCAAGGATTACAATTTGGCGGGCCGTGCGTGCCATAACACAGGTGGTATTGCCCCCGATTTTTGTCCCTTCGGAAGGTGCAATGGGATAGCTTCCCCTTACGCCGAAAATTTCGAATAAAAAATTGTACCCATTCATACAAAACCTTTCTTGAAAGAGTGCGATTAGGATCCCGACTCAAGGCGTTTTATTTGATCTCTGATTTTCGCGGCTTTTTCGTATTCCTCTTTTTCGACTGCTTTTTTAAGTTGTTCGCGTAATGATTCGAGTTCGTCTTCTTTGGAACGATAGATGTAACTTTTTTTGTGGGCTTCCAGGTCATCTTCTTCGGGGATGTAAGAAGCCTCTTCCATAACCAGGTCTTCCACATAAATCGGGGTACCCAAACGGATGGCTAAGGCAATGGCATCGCTCGGCCTGGAATCGATTTCGTATTGTTGCCCGGCAAAGGTTAATTTAATGATTGCATAATAGGTATTGTCTTTCAAATCGGTAATAATAACCTGATCCATCGAAATACCTAATATTTCCATCATATTGGCTGTAAGATCGTGCGTAATCGGACGCGGCGGTTTTAGGTTCTCCAAAGCAAGGGCAATGGACTGGGCCTCATATTCTCCGATAACAATGGGTAAAGCGCGGTTACCGTTTTGTTCTTTTAAAATAATACCGCTGGCCTGAGACTGGGTCATGAATAACCCGTTCACGCGGACCTCTACCATAATCCACCCCAATAATTAAATGTCAATTTTAGATGGCCTCCACTGCTTTTACTTCGGGTACATGCATCTTAAGGATGCGTTCAATACCCTGTTTTAAGGTGATTTGGGACATGGGACAACCGCCGCACGCCCCGATCAAATGCACGTAAACAACATTCTCATCATCCAGGCGAATAAATTTGATATCGCCTCCATCTGCCTGAAGATTGGGACGAATGCTATCCAATACCTTTAACACCTTCTCTTTAACAGTCAATTACCCACCTCGTTTTTTAGCCCTGCCTAAAAAGTTTAAAAAATAAAAATTCAAAGTCAAATTGTTTTCCGTTTCGTTTCTCCTAAGTATTCGGGAATCCGGTTATTTCCTTTAGATAAAAGAACGCGGTGTTAAAAAGTTCCCTAAAAGCGTTGCTTAATATTACGGATTTTTAACGATAAAAAATTAAAGAATTGTCACAAAAACGCATTTAATTTAGGTTTAATTGATATTAATTCAATTCGTCTGAAAGAAGGGGCAACCTTCTTATGCACCCCGATTCAATTCCTCAACTGAGGCGTCGACCGATTCTCTGACTTCAAAAATGCGGGAGAGCTGCGAGATGGTCATAACGCTACGCACTTTATCGGCTAATGCCGCCAGAATCAACTTCCCGTCTTTTTCCGTGATCATTTTGTAAGCCCGTACCAAAGCCCCGATTCCCTGGCTGTTAATCCAGCGGGTGTGAGCCATATCCAAAACAATGCGTCTAAATCCTTCATTTAATAAATCGTTTACCGTTTGTACGAATGTATCTGTATCCGGCGGCCCCATTAAAGCTCCCGATAATTTGAGAACCGCTACCCTCATGTGAATCGATTTTTTGATCTTCATGAGAACTCCTATTTTCATCTCGCTCCGAATCAAGAGCACTGATATTTTAAATTAATGTCGGATTTCTTTGGCAAAACTTCAATGACAAGAATCACGGAAGTTGGCACAATTCGATCAATAGCTTCTCATGGATCTTATCGACTAAATGGTAATTGCCCTTAAAATTATTGGCAATGAAGGAAAACACGATGTACCTGCCGGAGCGGTCCTTTAAATATCCCGAATGACTGCGTACCCGTTCGATTAAACCCGATTTAAGATGGGCGTTAAAAGCCAGAGGCGTCCCTTGCCCCCAGTTTTTAAAATAGCCGATATCGTTTGGGTCACCGGTAACCGCTAAAGAATTGTAAAATGTGTTAAAACAGGATTGGGTGGTCATCTTACGCAAAAAGGCGACCATTAAACGCGGCGTAACCGTATTTGTGCGGGAAAGTCCGCTTCCGTCCGAGAGGTGAAGCCCATCGGTGGGAACCCCCATGGCTTGTAAATTTTTGCGGATTACCTTAAGTCCGTCCGCCGTGGTGCCCGCACCGCCGGCCTGTACGGAAAGCTGCTTGGCCAGTAGCTCGCAATACAGATTAATGCTGCGTTTGTTGGTTTGAAAAACGATATCTTTTAGGGGAGGGGACTCCAGTTGCGAAAGCAGCCTGGCATTGGTGTAATTTTGTGGGCCAATTAGTCGTTGGGCCGATTGCAAAACAGGAATTCCGTGGTTTATTAGATAGGTGCGTAAGTGCTGGACGGCAAATAAAGTGGGATCGGGGATGGCGCCTTTAATGGTAAAGGTATCCACTCCGGCCGGGATCGTACCGGTTACGTATGCCTTAAACTGGCCAGGAGCACAATAAATATAGCCGTTATCGCCGCTCCGGGGAGCACCGGTTCGGACTAAATTGCGGAATGTTAATCCCGGAATGAAGGGTTGCGTACCTAAAAGACGCGTGGGATCACCTTTGTGTTTGCCCGGCGCAAAGAGTAGATAGTAAAAATTATTATGGATGGTTAAAGCCGGCGATGAAGCCCCGTAATAATTCCCCATATCTACCCAAACCCAGTTGTCGGGGATGGTACGGTCGGTAAATAAAAGATCATCTCCGAAAATGTGACCCGTAACTTTGCGGATCCCTGCTTTTTGAAAATCCGCAAGCCAATGGGCCAGTACCTGAGGTAAATCAAGGCTACCTGCCACTACAGCCGATCCCAACGTCGGATCGCCGCCGCCGACAAGGTACACATCTCCGTGCAAAACACCGTTGGCATCGATTTTTCCCTTGTAAAAAATGCGTGTTTTAAATCGAAAGTTTTCTCCCAGTTGCATTAATGCCGTACCGGTGGTTAATATTTTCTGCCCAGAAGCGGGTGCCAGGGCAAACAGGGCATTGTGATTAATAAGCACCTTACCGCTTTTCAGATAAACGGCATACAGCCCCCATTGAGCGTGGCGTAAAAGCGTATCCTGAGAGGCGTGGACGATTATGGAATCGATACGCGCCAGAGAGCCAGCCTTGATTTTAGAAAAAGGTAA
>CAZHIZ010000103.1:4048-12124 GCA_964532875.1 uncultured Caldithrix sp.
CGATTATGGAATCGATACGCGCCAGAGAGCCAGCCTTGATTTTAGAAAAAGGTAAAAAAAGAATGAGAATAAGAAAAATGCGCAGCATGTTGTTACTCCTTAAATAGAACGGCTGTGTTTAATTTAACGGAAGGCCGGATTAAAAACAAAATTGAGGCGAGAATGGTTGGTGGATTGAAGTAAATGAAATAAGAGTCAATAGGTTGAATGGGTAAGAGACGCTTGGGAGAACCCACTCCCGATCTCTTTACTGCTAATATCTAATCACATGTTTTGCTAATAACGAATATTTCTTACTTTTCTGAACTCCGATAAAAAAAGGCGGGTTTCCCCGCCTTCTGCCGCTGTTTTATTCAAACAGGAATTAATTAATATGCAAAGGCAAAGCAAATAGTTTTACAACTTATGCATTTGCTTTTTCAAATTTTTTCATGAAGTCAACTAAGTGCTCAACCGCTTCCAAGGGCACGGCGTTGTAAATGGAAGCCCGAATACCGCCCACGGAACGATGCCCCTTCAAACCCAGCATGCCGTTTTCCAGTGCTTCGGCCACAAACTTCTTTTCCAGTTCCTCGTTGGGTAAACGGAACGTAATGTTCATCAGGCTGCGGCTGTCTTTTCGCGCTGTGCCTTGATAAAAAGAACTGGCATCCAGAACATCGTAAATCATTTTGGCTTTTTGTCGATTAATAGCCTCGATTTTTTCCAGGCCGCCCTGCGCTTTCATCCATTCCAACACCAATTTTACGATGTACACGGCAAATGTCGGCGGTGTATTGTACAGAGAATCTTTGCCGCCGATAATTTTGTAGCTGGTCATGGTTGGAATGTTATCCGGGCTGCGTTCCAACAAATCTTCGCGAATAATGACGATGGTTACCCCGGAAGGTCCCATGTTCTTTTGTGCGCCGGCATAAATCAAAGCAAATTTGCTCACATCGATACGACGGCAATTGATATCGGAAGACATGTCGGCAATTAAATCGACCTTACCCGTTTCGGGGAATTCATGAAATTCCGTTCCGCGAATGGTATTATTGGTTGTAATGTGCAAATAAGTCGCTTCCGGCGAAACTTTAATATCCTTGGGAATGTACGTAAAATTCTCATCTTCGGATGAAGCAACGACCTTGACCTGCTTACCCAATTTTTGAGCTTCTTTAATGGCCTTGGTAGACCAGCTTCCGGTATTCACATATTCGGCAAATTGGCCTTCACCCAAAAGATTCAAAGGAACGGCCGCAAACTGCAAAGTAGCCCCGCCCTGCATGAACAACACCTTGTAGTTGTCCGGAATCCCCATAATTTCTTTCATCAAACGCTCGGCATCTTTGATTATGGTGTCGAATGTTTTGGAGCGGTGACTCATTTCAAGAACGGAAATGCCTTCGCCTTTGTAGTTCAACAACTCTTTTTGCGCCTCTTGTAAAACGGGCAGCGGTAAAGCGGCCGGGCCGGGGTTAAAATTATAAATACGTCCTTCCATTATCTCACTCCTTTTTTTACGTGACTTTAATTACAAAATTCACATTTTTTTATTGCCTTTAATATAATAATTATTAGATTAAAATTGAATTTTAAATAAAGAAAAAATTCAGCGTAACAGGAGCAATTATGACGCATTGGAGAAAATGGTTAGGCCTTGTTTTTATTATTCTGGGTATCATATTTTTATTGGAGAATTTAAATGTTTTCCTGCTCAATTGGTCGGTTTATGTTATTTTAACCGGGCTGGCCCTGTGGCTGGCTTTCGGATTGAACAGAGAGTTCGTAATTTTTGTCTTACCGGCTACGATTTTAACCCTGTACGGTTTACTCTTCTTTTATTGCCAAATTGCCGGTTGGGATCATTTGGCCCAAACCTGGCCCACATTGATCATTGCCCCGGGCATCGGATTTGTCATTATGCATTTTCTGAGGCCCAATCGGGAGCAATATTTATATCCCGGACTTATCTTGAGCGGTTTCGGTCTTCTTCTTTTTTTACGAAAAATCGAATACATTAAATACTGGCCCGTTTTACTGATCTTTTTGGGAATTTACATTTTTGTTAAATTCATCTTTCAGGTCGAAGACGAATCGCTTTGACAACTTGAGTTCTAATTTGGTTAAAAATCGTTTCGTAAAGGAAGGAGCCATAAAATGAAAGCCATTCGCATTCATGAACACGGCGGATATGAGGTTTTAAAAGTCGAAGACGTTATGATGCCCGCCATCGAAGCGAATGAAGTGTTAATCAATGTGGCGGCCGCCGCCTTGAATCATCTGGATTTGTGGGTACGCCAGGGAATCCCCGGAGTAAGTCTGCCGCAAATCATGGGCAGCGAAGCGTCCGGAATTATTGTGGAAGTCGGTGAAGTGGCTCACGATCGCTACCATTTCGAAAAGGGCGACGAAGTATTTACCGTGCCCATTCGCACTTGCGGGCACTGCTTTCATTGCCTTTCGGGTGAAGAAAATTTATGTGACGAATTTGCCATCCCGGGTGAGAACGAGGAAGGTGTGCAAGCGGAATACATTGCCGTGCCGGCCGATTTTGTTTTCAAAAAACCTAAAAATTTAAATTGGGAAGAAACGGCTGCTTTCCCTTTGGCCGGCATGACGGCCTACCACATGCTGTCAACAAAAGCACAGGTACGTCCCGAACATCGCGTATTAATTTACGGAGCCTCTTCCGGTGTGGGCAGTTCCGCCATCCAGATTGCCAAAGCATTCGGAGCCAGTGTCATTACAACGGCGGGTAGTGCGGAAAAAGCGGAACTGGCCTTAAAATTAGGTGCCGATCATGTCATTCGCTACGATCAGCAATCTGTAGGCCAGGCGGTTAAAGATTGGACCGCTGGCCAGGGAGTGGACATTGTTATTGAACACACCGGCGAAAGTACCTGGGCCGATACTCTGCGTGCCGTTCGTCGCGGCGGTAAAATTGTAACCTGCGGTGCAACAACCGGGCCGCACGTTAAGATTGATTTACGCGCTCTGTTCATCAAACAACAACAAATCATCGGTTCGACCATGGGCACGCGCCGCGATCTCATCGATCTGATAGCACTCATTGAACGCAATAAATTCAAACCGATCATTTCGAAAGTCTTCCCCTTCGAACAGGTCGCCGAGGCCCATCGTTTTTTGCAGGAAGGTAAGGCCTTCGGCAAAGTGGTTCTTAAATTTGCATCCATTTAAAAAGCACGTTTTATTTTCTCGCACAACCTGGTTCGGTCGATAAGAAAGCTTCTCGCAAGGGGAGCTTTCTTTATTGGCCCGGCACGACAGGGCAAGTAATAACCGGCGTCCGTTCGTTTATCTCCGTTTTTATTCGGAAAAAATAGATTAACATTTTGACCTTTTTTGCATCTAACTATTGAATTGGAGAAAACAATATTTTTAAATTTGTGCACGGTTAAATACGGGAGGCAAAATAATGAGCCCGGAAAAATTGCATGAATTTAAAAATCTTTTGTTGCAAAAACGCGAAGAAACGCTTCATGAGCGTGACCGTTTAAAAGAACTGTTGCAAACACTCAATGACGAAGAAGAAGATTTTGCTAAAAATGCTTACAAATTCACCGAATTCGGAACCGATACCATGAATCGCGAACAATCGTTCATGTTCTTGGCCCGATACGAAAAATATTTGCAACAAATCGATGCGGCTTTGGAACGCATTGAAAACGGCACCTACGGCATTTGTCGTGTGTGCGGCAAGGAAATTGAGGAAGCCCGTCTGCGAGCCGTTCCCACTACCACTATTTGCGTTACCTGTAAACAAAAAGAACACCATCTCGTCCATTATTGATGCGCAGGAAAATCCTCTTTTTTCTCACTGCAAAACAGTGGACGCTTTTTAAATGATTAAACCTGAACTCTCGCTGGGGAAAAGCAATCTTTCAAAGATCGAATTTTAAAACCCGAACAATATTCGATGTCGTCAATCCTGCCGAATGGATTCGGCAATATTGCCTTTTTGTTAAAGTGAACATTAAAGAGTATTTTTGCTTTCCTTTTACTTCCAGCCTTTGCAATAACGGCCTTCCCGATATCTTTTTGAAGATTCAAATGGTTCAGGCCGCGGATGGCATCATGTTTGCAAAAAATCTTAATCTGTGAATTTTTTAGGCAAAAAATTCGTTTACGGAAATCGGAATCTTTGTGTAAACTTTTTTTGCGATTAAGCGTACATAACGCATTACTTTAGCCACAAGGAAGGGAACAATGCAATCTAAAATAGTTTTTCTTTTTGTATTTTGGCTTACCGGTTTTTCGCTACTTGGGGCACAGCCTGCACGTCATTGGTCCAAAGCCCGTTTTAAGGGCAGTATCAGCGGTTTTGTCTTCGACGACGAGCAAAAAGTGCCCATCGAATATGCCAATATCATTCTTTATTCCCTGCGTGATTCGTCGCAAGTAACGGGAACCGTCACGAACAAAGAGGGATATTTCAAACTGGAAAATATCCTGCCGGGCCGCTACTATCTGGATGTGGATTTTATCGGATTTTACAAAAAACGTTTTTCCGATATTCGAATCGGCCCGCGTCATCGTGATGTTAATCTGAAGCAGATTTTTCTGCAACCGGCGCTCATGACCGGTCAGACGGTTACCGTGGAAGCCAATCGCACCCCGATTACTTATCAGATCGACAAAAAAGTCATCAATGTCAGCCAGCAAGCCACCTCTCTTTCGGGCACGGCCGTGGATGTGTTGGAAAATGTACCTTCGGTGGATGTGGACATCGACGGAAACGTCAAATTGCGGGGCAGCGGAAGTTTTCAGGTGCTTATCGATAACAAACCCACCATTTTGGATCCCAGCGAGGCATTACGTCTGATCCCGGCCAGCAGCATCAAGGATATCGAAATCATCACCAATCCTTCCGCCAAATACGATCCCGACGGTGTGGCGGGTATTATTAATATCGTCCTGAAAAAAAACAAACTACGCGGCATCAGCGGCATGTTCAATGCCAGCGGAGGTACCTACGGACGCTACGGAAGTGACGGTTTAATCAGCTATCGCCACAAAAACCTTGTTTTGAATGTAGCAGCCAATTACAATCGGCGCAACTTCCCGGGACATCAAAAATTAATTCGCCGTACCGAAAACGATGATCGTACCTATTTAACCAATTCTGTGGGTGATTCGCGCTGGACGATGATTCCTTACGGACTGCGCCTTGGTCTGGACATGGACCTTAGCCATTGGGATATGCTAAGCGTCGGAGGCCGCATTGGTAACCGCAGCATGGAACGCAAATACGATCTGACTTACCGGGAAACACTTCCTTCTTCCAATATTCCTAGAGAATATTTAAGTAACGATTTCTGGCGTCTTTCCGGCGATTATTATGCCTTGAATATGACCTATCGTCATAAGTGGCCGCAAAAGGATCATGAATTCAATGCACAAATCATCTTTAATAAACGCACAGGTAACGAAAAAGAAACCAATTCTTTGCGCTTGCTTAGCGGCGAATTAACCCGCAGCCAGCTAACGCTTCAGGACGGGCCCGGGACGGGCTGGCGCATCAAGGCCGATTACTCCCACCCTTTTGGAGAAACAGCCAAACTCGAAACCGGCTACCAAAGTCGATTGCATCGTTCGACGGACGAATCGCGTTTGTACGATTTTGATTTGCCCAGCCAGCACTATGTTTTTCAACCGCTTTTTAGCCACAAAGCGCAAAGCCGTCGCGATATCCATTCTCTGTACAGTACTTTTTCTTCGCGTTGGGCCGCGTTGGGATATCAAATCGGGGTGCGGGCCGAATACACCTACCGCCACATTGCCGTAGACGATTCACAATCGTTTACCATTGATCGCTGGGATGTGTATCCCACGGTTCATTTATCCTATCACTTTGCCAACGGGCGACAAATCATGGCCAGCTACACGCGGCGCATCCGCCGGGCCCGGCCATGGTACCTGGAGCCGTTTTTGACCTGGACCGATGCCTACAATGTCAGGCGGGGCAATCCGGGATTAAAACCCGAATACGTGGATTCCTACGAAATGGGTCATCAAATCTTTTTCGGTAAAAGTTTGCTTTCATTGGAAGCGTATTATCGCCTGACCCATAACAAAGTAGAGCGTGTCCGTTCGGTTTATGCGGGCCATTCCAATGTCATTTTACAAACTTTCGAAAATGTGGGTAAGGATTACTCATTGGGCCTGGAGTTCTTGCTGAATCGGGATATTTTAAAATGGTGGAGTTTGAATTACATGGCTACTCTGTATCAATATCGGGTGGAAGGTAGCCTGAATTCGCAGGATTTCTCACGAGAAAGTTTCAATTGGGGAGTGCGCCTGAATAATGATTTCCATTTAAATAAAAACACCCGCGTGCAGGCCAATTTACGGTACAGAAGCCCCACCGTTACTTCACAGGGACGCACCGAGTCGTTTTATAGCATCGATCTGGCTATTAAGCGGCAATTCTTTAAGCGCAAACTTTCTCTTACCTTGCAAGCACGTGATTTATTTAACACCATGCATCATGCGTACACGTCCCAAGGAGCGGACTTTTACTACTATCGTTATATGGATCATCCGGGGCCGCTGCTTTCGCTTACTTTAAGTTGGATATTCAATAACTACAAACAGCAACGCCGGCCCAACGGGAACGGCGAAGATAATTACGGTGGCGAGCAAGATTTATTTTAATGAATGCTAACGAGTATTAAGCTTACAACCAGGAGAATCCCGTCTTAGCCTCGATTTCAACAAACGGAGAATAGGTCGGTTGTTCGGGCTTTAAGAATTGGTGAATGAACGTAGGATGATTGAACTTTAAAATTTTAGCCGGATCGTCAATGCTTTTTTGAATGGCAGGAAGCCACTGTTGCGCTTTTCTGCCCCATAATATGTAAAAGGGGCTGGGCTTGCGGGCGTTCAGGGCCTGAATTAGAGCCAGATGAAAAGGCCGCCAAAATGCGAAATGCTTTTTTTTCTCTTGAAACGTGCTAAAAGTCAAGGCAACATTAACCAGTAACACGCCATGATCCAACCAATGTCGGAATAAATCACCCGGGCCTTTAATTCCTTGTTCAAGGGCAATTTCACGACATCGGCTAAGGGGGGTGCCATACGTGGCCAAACCGTGGGCAATCAACAAAGCCTTTAAAATGTTTTTCATGGAATTGCCCACCGTGCGATCGTTCCAATCTTTAATTTGTGCATCCCAAAACGCCACACCGTTAGCCGAAGAGCGGCGCGGATAAGGGTCTTCACCGTAAAGAACACAGCAAACTTTTTGCGGGGGGACCACGGTAAAAACATGAAATATGCGCTCTTTTGCCGGAATGACCGTTTGCAAAGAGCCCAAGAAGGAATCCAGTTGTTCGTAAAAAGAGGCTAAATCAAGATACGGGTTTAAAAATGCTTCCCAATTTTCAGGCAAACGCGGCATGAATGTCCTTCCAAGAATAAAAAAATCAAATTTGCCACACGGAGCAATCGGATGCAAATGAGAATTAACAGTGTCTCTCTTTGTATTACGAATGATTCGCTTCATTTCCGTATTAAACGAATGCCTTTAGACGATATTTTAATTGGCTCGGCGGCTTAGCACGGTTTTAATTAAAATGACTCAATCCATGTTGTTCACAAAAATCAATTTCGGTAAAGTCGGGTTTCTGTTAAGGCAAGTCATTAAAATTTGATGTATTAAAAAATTAAATGATGGGGAATCGGCGTTTCATAAAATTCGTTGTTCGTTTTTTGGGTTTCGTATCGATGGTAACCGCTATTTTATCGGCCCATGTTAATAGATGACTTACACTAATTTTTTCTGCGACAAATTTTGCTCAAAAGCCCGCGCATTCTCGGATTGTTGCAATTCATACAGAATTTTTTCCAGTGTTTTCTCGTTGCGCACTTTGGAAATTTTCTCTTCCAACCCCTTGGCGCTTTGACCGAACTTCGCATCCATTAAAATTTTTATGGCCTGGCGTAAGCCTTCAATTCTTCCTTCCTGTTTTCCTTCTTGTATTCCTTTGCGCTCGGCATACATGATGTACGGCATTCTTTTTTGCTCCTCTTTTTGTTTAACTTCTTCGTACAAACGGTCATCCAACGATT
>CAZHIZ010000104.1:0-6113 GCA_964532875.1 uncultured Caldithrix sp.
TTCGGAAATACCCACCACTTTCTTATTGTATTCTTGCGCGTACATTTGCAAATAGTAATCCGCCAAAACAGGAATATCCTCCGGACGTTCCCGTAACGACGGCAGATGAATGTGAAAAACATTCAAGCGATGAAATAGGTCTTCGCGGAAACGATTGTCGGCAATCATTTTTTTGAGATCCTTATTCGTAGCCGCAATAACGCGCACATCCACTTTCAGCGTTTCCTGAGAACCGATTTTTTCGATTTCCCCGTCCTGCAATACATTCAAAAGCTTGGCCTGGGCATAAAGAGGCAATTCTCCGATCTCGTCCAAAAAGATAGTACCGCCGTCAGCCTGCTCAAACTTTCCGGGCTGATCTTTAATTGCCCCGGTAAAACTGCCCTTCTTATGACCGAAAAAAGTCGATTCGATCAACGTTTCGGGAATAGCCGAACAATTAATGCGTACAAAGGGCTTGGTGGAACGCTTGCTTTTAAGTTGGATGGCACGGGCCACCAACTCTTTGCCCGTACCTGTTTCACCGGTGATCAGCACTTTACTATCGGTCGGAGCCACAAAATCGATTTGATTGAACACCTTTTGCATGGCCGGGCTCTGCCCCACCATGCGATATTGTTCGTACAGTTCTTTCAAAAGCAAATCCCGTTCCTGTTGCCAGTTAAATTGGGTAACCGCATTTTTCAACGTGATAAGCAAACGATCTAAATCCGCTCCTTTTTCCAGAAAATCAAATGCTCCCTGTTTAATTGCTTTTACCGCAATAGCCAGGGTACTGTGCCCGGAAATCATGATCACCGGAACATAGGGACGCTCTTTTTTGATTTGCTCTAACAA
Source organism: uncultured Caldithrix sp. (assembly GCA_964532875.1). Lineage (GTDB taxonomy): Bacteria > Calditrichota > Calditrichia > Calditrichales > Calditrichaceae > Caldithrix. Next base: position 838 of record CAZHIZ010000104.1, read on the forward strand.
CGAAAGACCGCTCACGCCGGGCATCTGGACATCCAGCAGAACACAATGGAAGTTCCCCTCCCGTAAAAGATTCATGGCACTGGCGGGATTGTTGCTGATGTGGGTATGATAGTGCTGATACTTCAGCATGGACGCAAGATGTTTTAGAAACGTTAGGTCATCATCAATGGCCAATAAGTTGTACATGGTGGTTTTCCCCGGCGTTTTATGAAACTACTCTGGACGGCAATGAAACAACAAAAACCGTGCCAGCGTTTAAGGTCGAAAACACTTCAATTTGACCGCCGTGTTGCGTAATAATATGCTGGGCAAAGGTAAGCCCCAAACCGGTACCTTCGTATTTGGTGGTAAAATGGGGTTCGAATATTTTTTGTTTCAGTTCGGAAGGAATACCCTTTCCGTCGTCTATCACGCGTATCTGCACCCACGGTTCTTTAACATCTCGTATTTTGGCTAAAGGTCCGAATTCGACCGTTACCTTTCCTTCGCCTTCAATGGCATCCAGAGCATTTTCCACCAGAATGTGAAGCATCAATTCAATCTGTTTTTCATCCCAATAAACGACTTCCGGTACTCCGGGCTTAAATTCGGTCACGATTTCCACGGAAGCATTGGTATTGTAAACATCGAACGGTAACAGGGCTTGTTCCACAAAAGGCCTTAGTTGAATTTCGTGCACGGTTATTTGTTCCAAATCGCTCACTTTCAAAAAGCTTTTGGTGATGCTGCTAATCCGTTTCAATTCGTTGTGTGCTTCCTCCAGTTCTAAAGCAAATTGCGAAGCCAATGGATCGGAGTGTTCCTGCAATTGCATGTACAGCATCTGCAGCTTCAATTGAACCCCTGCTAAGGGCGTTTTAATATCGTGCACCATTTTACGTACATTGCGCTGCCAATTACGTTGGCGTTCCAGAAGAACCTGCTTGGTACTGTCTTTGATTTCCACTAAAAAAGCAAACACATAGCCCATTATTCCCATAAAGGGGACAACACTAATCTCACCGATAAACGTTTTACCTTCTTCCAGAGAAAAGGGTTCGCGTACTTTTTTCAGTTCCTGTTGGCATTTACGAATGAGTTCGAGTATCAGGGGGCGCTGTTGTAAGCTTTGTTCTATGGAATTACCGATTTTCAAAGGCCGGTCTAATTTCAAAAACCGATTGACCTTTTTATTCACGCTAAGAATCCGGCCTTTAGAATCCAATAAAATAATGGCATTGTCCGAACCTTTTAATAAATAAGAAAACGAAGTCACATACCGCCCGATCTTTTCCAGAAACTTAAAAACGAATAATAAAATCAGAAAAGATAAAATGAAAACGGCCGTAAAAAAAAGTCCTGTTTGTCCGTACCAATTGTTTTTTTGAATAGCTAGAGAATACGCCTTATTTTGCTCAATCAAAGTCAGAGACGGAACGACTTCCCCGGGCCTGCGCACAACATAAAGATCGCTTGGTATTAAAGGTTCATGCGACCGGTATTGAGATAGTAAGCGCCAATGCACATCATACAGAAAAATGCCCCGTGCATTCAAACAAACGATTTCCGGCCTGTCATCGCCTACAATATTTTCAATTTTACGGATGTTGAGTTTTTGCTGCTCTGGGCTCATTTTTTTTTCGTCGATTAAATTCAATTCTGCATCAAAGACATGAACAATCGGATCGGAATAACTGACGTAAATAAGCGGAGGATCGCAAATATTATTCACATTGGTTGTTAGTAAAAAGCGTTCAAGTGGCCTTCTCTTAACCCGTAAAGTTGAATCGACTAAAATCAATTGATTTTTGACCTTTTTTCCTCTTGAGTAGGTAACGAACGCCTGCTGCCCTTCCCTGCCCAACAAAAAGGTGTTGACAGTGGAAAAGGCCGTTCCGATTTGTTCGGGCGGTCGAAGGAATCGAAAACGTTCATCCAACAATAAGAACCAGGAAAAAGCATCGGAAAGAGGTACATCCGCTTTAAAATTATGGGTCGAACTGCTCACCAGACCGATTTCATGTTCTCCGTCTTTATTAAGATCGGCAACCACGAAGGTAACGGGCCCCAAATGGTAATCCAAACGTTGACGTATTTTTTTTGTTTTAAAATCGTACAAGCAAAGGCAACGAGGTTTAAGAGCAAAGCCGGTATTAACGGCAAAAAGTAATTGCGGAGTTTCCGAATGATTGAAATGAACGATTTGGGAATTCAATAAATAAATATCCCATTCGGGCCCCACTCTATCGCTCGCTGATGCAATGAGCGGCTGTTCAAACGTTAAATAATCCCGATTAAACACATCGATAGTTGTGTAATAAAGCGCCTTGCTATCATTGTTAAAAAGCAAAATTTCATCGCGACCGTCACCATTTAAATCGTAAAAGAGCGGATGCCTTAAAATGAGCGCATGGCTGAAATTGAACTGATCGATTAAGCCTAAGCCGTAATCCTGATAAATTTTGAGATAATATTTATTTTTTAACGGCTCATTAATTAAAACCAAACGTTCCTGATAACCGTCATGGTCCAAATCACGATAAATCACGCGGGTCAATCGTTCTGTTGAAAAGCGTTCTGCGGACTTTAAATGCATGCGATACGGCAAAACGGATCGGGTAAAGAAAAAGGTGGCCACAAGGGCGGCCATTAACGCAATGGCTGCAAAAAGTAATAAAATTTTTTGAAACGCTTTTTGCATGCAAGATTTCCATCATGAAATCATCTAAAATAAAATAATTAATCTAAAGGCTAAATTCAAGGCGGTATGTTTCATTTTTGCAATTGATTAATCAAATTTGCCAGCGAGATTACATTTGGAATATTTATCGATGAGGGGAAACGAATGAGTATTTATTACCAATTACACAACAGTACATCCAAAGTGGAACCTATGGCTCATTAATGAATTGCGATTTTGCAACAAATTAGCGCTTAAAATAGTGCAAAAATGAAACAGTTTCTGCCCATCCAATGGGCTAATTACTCTTTTTATTCACATAAAAATAAAACGGCCGCTTAGTACACCTTGGGTACTTGCGACCGCCATAACCTTGCCTTATTTACAAATTCTGCAAGATAAAATCCGTCATCATGCTAAACAAATGGAAACGTGCGTAAGGCCCTAACAAACTGTGATTTAAACCCGGGTAAATCATCAAACGAAATTGTTTGCCTTCTTCCTGCAAGCGTTTGATGAACTGCATGGTATTTTGCATGTGTACATTATCGTCCGAGCTGCCGTGCACAACCAATAATCCGCCTTTGTATTTATTCACATAGCTCAAAACCGAGGTGGAATCGTATCCGGCCTTATTCTGCTGCGGTAAGCCCATGTAGCGCTCCGTCCAGATGGAATCGTACAGGCGGAAATCCACCACAGGGGCCACGGCAATGCCGGCTTTAAAATAGGCGGAACCTTTGGTCATGGCCATCAGGGTTAAATAACCGCCGCCGCTCCAGCCCCAAATGCCGATGCGCTTTTTGTCCACGTAGGGTAACTTAGCCAAATATTTGGCAGCCTGAATATGATCGCCCAGGGCATATTTACCGATATTTCCGTAGGCCAAATTTTTAAAGGCCTTACCGCGTCCGCCGGTGCCGCGATTGTCCACCGTAAAAATGATGTACCCGTGCTGGGTTAATAAGGTATACCACAGAATGGAATAGTCCCAACTATTGCGAACCATTTGCGATCCCGGCCCACCATAGCCGTAAATGAGAACGGGATATTTTTTGGTGGAATCGAAATCCACCGGTTTGATGATACGGGCGTTTAATTTAACCCCGTCTTCGGTGGGCATTTGAAAATAGTGTGCAACGGCCACACCGGCTTTGGCAAATTTTTCAAAGGAATTTTTCACCAAAGTCCGAACGACCTTTCCCGAAATAGCACACAAATTTTGTACAGGCGGTTGCCGGTTATTGGAATACGTATCGATAAAATAGTTCCAGTTCGGCGAAAATACAGGGCGATGCCAGCCCGGTTGGGCATCCAGGCGGCGTAATCCTCTTCCGTTTAATCTTACGCTAAATACATGGTTTTCAATAGAAGAACCCTTGTTGGCTGTAAAATACACCCGACCGCCGGCTTCGTCCACCCCGGCAACAGAAGTTACTTCCCAGTGCCCTTTGGTAAGCTGTCTTTTCTTATTGCCGTTCAGATCGTACAAATAAATATGACGGTAGCCGTCTCGTTCCGATGTCCACAAAAACTGGCGTTTGTTTTTGAGAAAGGTCAGATCGTCGCGCACATCCACCCAGCAAGGATCCGTTTCGGTTAAAATGACCTTTGTTTTACCGTTGCGCACATCGGCCAGCAACAATTCCAATTTATTCTGTAAACGATTAAGGCGCTCGATAGCCAGAACATTGGGATCGTTTGTCCATTTAATGCGCGGAATGTATTGATCGGCATTCACACCGGTATCCATCCAAACGGTTCTGGCTGAATCCAGATTAAACACGCCGATTTTAACCGTGGCATTCGTTCCTCCGGCTTTAGGGTAGTGAATGGTGCGCACGCTGCCGTAAATGCCTTCGAATTCCGTCCAGCTAAAGGTCGGTTCCTTGCTTTGATCCACCCGCCAGAAGGCAATCTTTTTACTATCGGGTGACCAGCGCCAGCCGTCCGATTGGCCGAACTCCTCTTCGTACACCCAATCGAATTGGCCGTTGATAATATCTTTGCTGCCATCATGGGTAATTTGCCGCACCCGTCCCGTAGCCACATCTTGCACGTAAATATTATTTTCGAAGGTGTAGCCGACTTTCTTACCGTCCGGCGAAATTTTAGCATGGCGAATGCGTAAATGATAGGCATGAACAGGTTTCAATGTTTTTGTGCGCAGGTCGTAAATTAAAAAGCGTGCTTCGTCGTAACGGCGCCAAACCCGGCGGGCATCGGTTTTGAACAGAATTTCTTCACCATTTTTGGAAAGCGACCAGTCGAAAACACTTAAAGGCTTTCCCGTTTGCGGATCGATAATGGCCTGCACGTTTAACCAGACGGTTTCGGTACCGCTTTTTAAATCGTGACGCATGATTAAAGTGGTATCCTTTTTATGTTTAATAAAATAGAAAGCCTGCCCGTCCGGCGCCCATTTTATTCCGCTTAAAAATTTTAATGAGAATTTCTTAGAGTGGTAAATATCGTTTAAAGTCAGCTTTTTTTGTTGGGCAAACATAGCGCCCGACCAAAAAAGCAACAGTATCAGGACGAGACCTTTAAAACGGTTGTTTGACATGGGTTACCTCCGTTTCAAAATAGAATTTAAATGTTATTTCAGGCCACACCG
>CAZHIZ010000104.1:6213-12018 GCA_964532875.1 uncultured Caldithrix sp.
GGTGGCAGTTTTTCCGAAAGGCGATCGATGGTCTCTTCGAGGAAAGTCACGTCTTCTTCCGTAATGCGTTCCTTATATTGAGCACGTTTTTCTTTGTCCGGCGTGGCAATTTCCGCCGAAAGTACAAACAATTGATTTTGAATTCGATTCAAAATTTTATGGCAAGAACTGGTATTGAGCTTAGCTTGCAAATATCCCAAGAAACTGTTCAATTCGTCTATGGTCCCGTACACATCAAGGGCCAAATCGGACTTGTCGATGCGAACGCCGCCCACCAAAGCAGTTTGCCCCTGATCCCCTGTTTTCGTGTAAATCTTCATGACACCTCCCTGTCTGTTTCACCCTTGGGTAACATCGCCTTACTTTTTTCAGCAAAGGAATATAATGAAAATTGGCATGCGGCAAAACAAAAAGGCTGAATAATTTTAAGAGGAATGCCTTAAGAACTTGGGGGAAAAAGAAGAAAACCAAGTTGAAGGTTAGATTAAAAGAAGGGCCGCCAATTCATTTTAGGGTGCAAGGAGGAAGTTCCCTGAGATACTGCTACTTAAAAAGGGGCTTGCCTGAATTAGCCGGCCCTTCCGACCAATGACCTATTGAAGATTTGCAAGCATTGTGCCATATTGGTGATTTCGCGGCAAAACCATGCTATCTAAGGCCTGACCGCAACCTGATTTAGTAGCAGCGCATTGGTTATGCGCAAGAATTGTGTAATTTTTACATGGTTTTGCTTAATAATTTTTTTAGATGGGCGGGAGCAGTGTCGTTTACAATTTCATTCCGGTAAAAGACAATCAGTTGTTTTCGATCGAATTATGATTAAGAATTTTACGCAGGGCATCAGCCATTTCTTCGATGCGATACGGTTTGGAAACGCAGGCCGCGAAACCGTATTTATCGAATTCGGCCATGATGGGATCGGTTGAATATCCGCTGGAAACAATGGCTTTAACCCGCGGATCGATTTGTTTTAATTCTTTTAGCGTTTCCTGACCGCCTTTTCCCCCGGGCACGGTTAAATCTAACACCACCACATCGAATCTCGTCTTTTTTTCCAGACCTTGGCGGTACAAACGAATTGCCTCTTCGCCATCCTTAGCCGTAGTTACGCTTAAGCCCAGGCTAGCGAGCATCTCGCTGCCTACTTCCAAAATAAGTTCTTCGTCATCCATCAAAAGGACTCGTCCCTGCAGGGTTTCAACGCTCTTCTCCTGCTTGTCATTCACTACGGCGGCTTTCTCCAGCGCGGGTAAATACACGGTAAAGGTCGTACCCTCCCCCAGTTTGGAACGCACCGCAATATGGCCCTTGTGTTTTTTGATAATAGAATAGGTCACAGCTAATCCCAATCCCGAACCGGTTTTTTTGGTGGTAAAATAGGGATCGAATATTCTGGCCAAAAATTTTTCTTCAATTCCCACACCGGCATCCTGCACGCTAAAACACACGTAACGTCCCTTTTCCAAGGGTAAATCGGCATGACCGTCATGGTAATAGTTGTAGGCACGAATATGTAAAATGCCACCGGCGGGCATGGCCTGTTTGGCATTGATAACCAGGTTATTAATTACTTGCGAAAGTTGCCCTTCATCGGCTTCGGCCAACCACAGACTATCGCTAAAATCGAATTGCGGTTTTACGTTGGAACCGCGCAGCAAAAAAGTTGCCGCTTCTTTTAACAAATTGCCAAGCGAAGTGGCCTTTTTAACGGGTGCACCTCCTTTGGAAAAGGTTAATAATTGTTGGGTCAAATCTTTGGCTCTTAAACAGGCCTTTTCCGCCTCGTTCAAACGCGCTTCCACTTTACTATTTTCTTTCCCCATAAGACGTGCCAGGGAAATATTACCTAAAATAGCGGTTAAAATATTATTAAAATCGTGGGCAATACCTCCGGCCAGAACTCCAATGGATTCCAATTTCTGAACTTTCATCAATTCGATTTCGGCCTTTTTCATTTCGGTGACATCCATTAGAATGCCATCGGCGCGGATCAAACCGTTTTCCAGATAATTAAACGTAACCGAGCTGCGAATATAGCGGATTTCACCGTTCTTATGAATAATGCGATATTCATTGCGCGTTTCCTCCTGACGCTCGATAATGGCCTGAGCATTGCGTTTGCGTAATTTCGGCAAATCTTCGGGATGAACGATGTTAGCCCAGGCGTTTTTATCGCCGTCAAAAAACGAGGGCGGATAGCCCGTAATTTTTTCCACTACAGGCGAATAGTAACTATCGATAATTTTACCCGATTTATTGATCAAAGCACTGTACAAAGCATCCGGAATGGAATTAATGACTTTTTCAAATTCTTCTTTGGATTGCTTTAAGGCCTCTTTACTGCGCATCACCCGTTCTACGGCTTGCTTTTGGATGGTCACATCAACCCAGTACTCGACTAAATATTCGATTGTGCCTTTCCGGTTAAACAAAGGATGTAAATGGATTTGATAATGTTTCACATTGCCATGCTTTCCGAACTGCACAATTTCACGGATAATCGGCTTGTGCGTTTCAACCAGTTTGGCCAGCCACTTCTCTGCTTCCGCTAAATGTTCTTGATGAATCTGAGAATAGGTATTCCTGCCATAGAAATCTTTTTCGGCACTAAAATTGGCCAATTTGATTTTCTTGTTTTCCATGGAATACACAAACAACGGATAATTAAGCGCGTTAATAATATCGCGCAAGAAATTGGCGTCACGGCGTTTGGTTCGAAAATAAAAATAAATGGCCAGAATATTAAAAAGGGTAAGGACGATAATAACATCAATAATCAGGTCGTATTTTTTTTGCAAAGCAATTACGTTTTGAATATGGTCGATTTTAGCTTTTAATTTTTGAGGAGCAGGGATCATATCGAGGCTGGAATCCGTTGTGACCGAATCGACGGCCGAATGAGATGTCCTTTGCATCTCCTGAAATACATCGTTTGCCGACGTGCCGTTTATTAAAACAAATCCCAATAGTAATAATATGCCGAGAGTAAAATTACCAAAACGTGTTTGCATTCTTCCTTAACTTCATAAATTTTAACATACTATGCTTTCGGCAATTTTAAGCAAAAAATTAATTAAAATTCATTTTTTTTGGGAATTAAAACTTTTGTGATTTAATTACCATTTTACATTTTTTTTGCTTAACTTAATGCTTTAAAAAGTTTGTCTGAAAAGCGTATGTTTAACGATTTTACGCAGGGAGCATTTTACTGTTTTTAGGGAGGTCATTATGTCCGAAATGGTTTTGTTGGGTGATGAGGCCGTTGCCATGGGCGCGATACATGCCGGACTCACGGCTGCTTACGCCTATCCGGGAACCCCCTCTACCGAAATCATGGAATTCTTAATCCGCTATGCACAAAAGAATAAAAAACCGCTGGCTCAATGGTGTGCCAATGAAAAAACCGCTTACGAAGATGCCCTGGGAGTTTCGTTTACCGGCAAGAGAGCTCTGGTCTCTATGAAGCATGTCGGTTTGAATGTGGCGGCTGATCCGTTTATGAATTCGGCCATCGTTAATATTCACGGCGGCCTCGTGGTCGTTGTTGCCGATGACCCGGGCATGCACAGCTCCCAAAATGAACAAGACAGCCGCTATTTTGCCGATTTTGCTCGTATCGTCTGTTTGGAGCCGACTAACCAACAGCAGGCCTACGAAATGACTAAAGAAGCCTTCGACATCTCGGAGCGTTATCATATTCCCGTTATGATCCGATTGGTCACACGCTTGGCCCATAGCCGTGCCGTTGTTCACGTGGATGATGTCCAACGTCAGGAGAATCCGCTGCAAAAAGTACCGAATCCCAATTCATGGATTCTTTTGCCTTCCAATGCCAAAAAACAATGGCATGAACTTCTTGAGATTCAAAAAGAATTGCTGCGGTATTCGCAAGAAAGCCCACACAATACGCTGGAGTTGAATGCGGATTTTACGGATTACGGAGTTGTTACAACCGGACTGGGACTGAACTATTACCTGGAAAATTTACCGGAGTTAAAGCACAGACCTTCTCACTTACACATCAGCGCCTACCCCATACCGGTTGAGAAGCTCCGCACGCTGGCCAAACAGGTAAAAAAATTGATTATTCTGGAAGAGGGCTATCCTTTTGTGGAGCGTTTTATTCGCGGAATTTTACCGTTGCCCATCGAAATCCAGGGCAAACTCTCGGGGCATGTTCCGGTCGAAGGCGAATTGACCCCGGACAATATTCGCCCGGCGTTAGGCTTAAAAAAACGGGAACGAAAAGGCGTTGTTCATTTTAATTTGCCCAACCGGCCGCCGCAATTGTGTCCCGGTTGCCCCCATGCCGATACGTTTGCTTCCCTTAAAAAAGCCATGGCCGAGTTCCAAAAAACCATGGTTACTTCGGACATCGGTTGCTACACTTTGGGCGCTCTGCCGCCTTACAACGCTATCGAATCTACCGTGAACATGGGTGCTTCCGTAGGCATGGCCAAGGGGGCCGCCGATGCGGGGTTTTATCCGGTGGTCGCGGTCATCGGAGACAGCACTTTTTTACATTCCGGTGTTACCCCGCTCATGGACGCCGTAGCCCATAATACCAATATGACGTTGATTATTCTGGACAATGAAACCGTGGGAATGACCGGCGGGCAACCCACGGTTCTTCCCGATTCCCGCCTTAAAAATGTGGTGTTGGGACTCGGGGTTGAGCCGGCCCATGTCCATGTTGTTACCACCCATCGCAAATACATCGACCAGAATGCACAAATCATTTTGGATGAAGTGAAATACAACGGTCTTTCGGTTATCATTGCCGTTCGCGAATGTGTTGAAACCGCTAAACGTCATAAAAAGGAGCAAAAGAAAGCATGAAATACGATATGATTATTTGCGGCGTTGGAGGCCAGGGTGTTCTTTCCGTGGCCGCCATTATTGCCTCCGCAGCCATGAAGGAAGGTTTGAATGTAAAGCAATCCGAGGTACACGGCATGTCGCAACGAGGCGGGGCGGTTTACGCCAATTTGCGCCTTTCCGACGCTCCCATTTACAGCGATTTAATTGCCGACGGTACCGCTTCCATGATTTTGAGCATGGAACCGTTGGAAAGCTTACGCTACCTTCATTATTTAAAAGAAGACGGTTTCTTGATCACGTCAGAAAATCCCGAAAAAAATATTCCCGATTATCCCGATCTGGACGAATTATTAACGCGCATCCGTTCCCTGCCCAACGCTTTAACCATTGATGCGCGTAAATTGGCTTTGGAAGCCGGTTCCGGGAGAGCAACCAATATGGTTCTGGCCGGTGCCGCCTCACACTTTTTGCCCATTAAGCCTCAATCCATGGAAGATTTTATCAAAGAGATTTTTGCCCGCAAAGGTGAAAAAATTGTGGACATCAATTTAAAAGCCTTTGCACTGGGCCGCAAAGTAGGCGAACAACTGCTTAAATAAGGCTTTTGACGATTTGGAAATCCGGCCGAGTCGGGACACGTGCAGAACTCCCAAAAAAGGATTGAATTGCAGCAAGCTGAATTGCCGCGAGCTTCAGCTCGTGGGCCAAAGAGCCGCCACAAAAATATTGGGGATTTATCTCCAACCATGAGGGGAATGCAGGCAACTCGAGACATCTTGTGTCTCATAGTCCGGATGTATCGAGGCAACGGGGACACGGTTCTCTCGATACGTTCCGCCTGCGGCGGGGCACTCGAGAACCGAGTGATGCTCTTCCAGCCACCGCATCGTAGATCCGGCCTTCGACGGACTATTTACACTTTACCCTTGACTCTTAACCCTTAACAAGTCGCGAATTGAAAATCCGGCTCTTGCCAGACCATTC
>CAZHIZ010000105.1:0-3179 GCA_964532875.1 uncultured Caldithrix sp.
GAGCTAAAGCTCGTGGCAATTTAGATATTTTTTCTCGATCCGTCGGATCGCCGTATGCGATCCATTATTGTAGCGAAGACAAAAATCCCAAAATAAGAGATAACCCACATCCGTAAGGGCGAAGCATTTTTAACAGAATTTTAACAAAGACAAGCAAGTCATTGTGAACCAAGGAAAAATCATTTGTGGAAACCGTATTGAAGAAAATGCTTCGCCCTTACATTACCCCGCAGCCATCCGTTTTTTGTGATCGTTTCTGCCGAGTGTTTGCAAATGAGCATGGAGCTCAAATAGTGTCTGGTGGTAGCATGCCGAATCACGGGAACCATGACAATGCGTGTCTGAGCTCTCGCCATTGCTATTTCATTGTCGGAGATAAATCCCCATTTTTAAGTTGGGGATTTTTTAGCCCACGAGCTAAAGCTCGTGGCAATTCAGCCACAGTACACCTTTCCGGACTTTCATTAAGTGTTGAGAGTAAATGGTAATGGGTTTTGCAGTCAGACAGGCCGTAGGGTAAGGGAATCCTGACCCACTGAGCGGGATGCCTGACATTTGCGGTTATTTATTATATCGGGCAAATACTTTTGTCTTATTATCCTTCCCATATAAGGGAAAGGTGGCTTTGACGCATCGAAGATGCGGCTTTCGACTGATCGAAGATGCGGCTTTTGTGGCCGAAATATTTGAAAATGGTGATTTGCAAACTCACCTAAATTTTCCACTTTTGCCAGTAACATTTAAGGGCTTATTCATAGTATTCAGGAAAGACAAATTCTTTTTTCCAGCCCGAACTTCTTTGATTCAGACAAATTCATCTACAAATATTATAAAAATTCGATTCTCCAAAATATACGCTAACTTCCGTAAAAACATATTTAAATCATAACTGATATTTTTTCTGCACGTGATTTTTTTTGAACAAACGGAATTTTATGAAATGGATGACGGTTTTATCATTTAGTCATTAAGTCAAATGTATTAACAAGCTAAAGGAGACAAGATTATGAGTCAGTCCATTGAGAAGCAAAAGCGGTCGAAACGGATCGTTCGATTGGCCTCGAGTACGGCGTTACTGGGAGCGATAGTTGGTGTTGGAGGTTTAAGCGGTCAGGCTACTGCGGGAAATTATTCGGTTATGGGTACGGGCGTTGAGGTGCGCGAAGCATTGAGTTCGATGAATTCCTTGCAAAAACCGGCCGAATTGGCCTGCGGTGCCAAAGAAACGAAAACAACGAAGGAAACCAAAGCAACCGAGGCCAAGTGCGGCGAAGGTAAATGTGGTGAAATGAAGCAAGCACCTGCAAAGAAGAATGCGGCTAAAGAAGCGAAAGCAATGGAAAAATCGGCTGTTAAAAAGGCACAATCGAAGGTGAGCGAAATGAAATGCGGTGAAGGGAAATGCGGCGGTTCCATGAAGAAGGCTGATTCTTCGAAAACGGCTAAAGCCGTTCAAAAAGCGGCAGCTAAGCAGACAAAGTCCAAAACCACCGAGGCCAAATGCGGCGAAGGTAAATGCGGTAATTAATTTAAAAGTCATATTTTAGGGCCGGTGAATGATGGCCGGCCTTATTTAAAATCGGGAGTAAAAATGTTTAGTGGTGCCGGATTAGGATTAAGAAGAGTTTTAACGGAAGATTTGGTGCATCTTCAAACCAATCGTCCTGCGTTTGTGGAATTTGCCCCGGAAAATTGGATGGGTATGGGGGGATTCTGGCGCAAACAACTGGAAAAAGTGGCCCAGGAATATCCCATGGTGTGTCATGGCCTGTCACTTTCGATCGGGAGCGATGACGAGTTGGATTGGGATTTTTTAAAGGAATTGAAAGCGTTCATGCAGGAATTTCCTGTGTTGCACTATTCCGAGCATCTAAGTTTTAGCAAGTGTCAGAATGCGCATTTTTACGATTTGCTTCCGATTCCGTTTCGTGAGGATGCGGTTAAGCATATTGTTGAGCGCATTAAGCAGGTGCAGGATTTTTTAGGCCGTAAAATCGCCATTGAAAATGTGAGTTATTATTTGAGTGTTGCGCCGGAAATGGAAGAAGCGGATTTTATTCGAACGATTGTGGAGGAAGCGGATTGTCATCTGTTGTTGGATGTTAACAATGTGTACGTGAACGCGTTTAATCACGGTTTTGATGCCCGTGAATTTATTTTAAAACTTCCGTTGGATCGGGTTAGTAATATCCACATGGCCGGTCATGAGAAAGTGAGTCCGGATTTGATTATCGATACGCACGGTCAGCCGATTATTGATCCGGTTTACGAATTGTTCGACTGGACGATTCGACAATTACCGCCGGTGCCTGTTTTGTTGGAGCGGGATTTTAATATTCCGGAAATCGAAACGTTACAGGCTGAATTGGGGAAATTAACTGCGATTATGAATAAACGCTGGGAGAAAGAGCATGTCGTTATCCGTTGAAACGAAAAGGTTGATGGAAAATTTTTACACATTTGTGCGTACGGGTAAAGAAGTGAATTTGCCCAATGCGGATGGCAATCGGTTGGGGCATTATCGGCGTTTGGTGCGCAATGTGTTCGACGATACACTGCGACGAGCTTATCCGATTACGGTTGAAGATTTGACACAGGATGAGTGGAACCTCATGGTTGATGCGTTTATGGGTGAAGCGGCTCCGCAAACACCGTACATCTGGAAGATGCCCTTTGAATTTTACGAATTTGTGCTAAATGCGGATTTTGCGGGTCGATTTAACAAACCATATTTGGATGATTTACTGTATTTTGAATGGATCGAGATTGAATTGTTTACCATGCCGGATAAGGTGGCACCCCGGGTACGTTTTGAAGGCGATTTTATGCAGGATCGAATCGTGGCCAATCCTGAGTCCAAGGTAATTGAGTTGGAGTATCCGATACATAGGATGGGAACCGCTTCAGCGGTTTTACAGAAGGGGCGGTATTTTGTTTTGGCTTTTCGGTCGCGGAAGGACGGTGAAGTGCGGTTCGTAGATGTAAGTCCGCTTCTGGCCTATATTTGGCAGGAATTGCAAAACGAAGCAGTTTCAGGAGCGCAGCTTTTTGAACGTGCAACAAAGTTGATTGGAATGTCCGACGAACAATTGAAACCTCTAATTTTACCGTTTTTTAACGATATGTTGTTACAGGGGGCTATTTTGGGATTCGCGGAATAAAACCGTTTAAACGGTTTC
>CAZHIZ010000105.1:3279-11957 GCA_964532875.1 uncultured Caldithrix sp.
AAAACCGTTTAAACGGTTTCCCAATCCCTCCCCTCAAAAATCTCTTCAACCCACCTCAAATTTTTATTTTAAATTTAAGCGTAATTTTTGTATAATTCGGGCGACGTCAATTAAACAAATACAAAGGTTGCTTATGCCCAAAAAAATTTATTACGAGCCGTCCCGCACCCTCATGGAGTTTCGGCTTTTACCCGGTTTAACCACCGAAGAAACTCTTCTTTTCAACATCTCTTTACGCACCCCAATGGTCTATTCCCCGGAAGAAAACTCCAAATATTTTCTCAACATACCCATTGTTGCTGCTGCCATGCAATCCGTTTCTGGTGTGCGTATGGGGATCGAATTAGCCAAATTAGGAGGTACGGCCTTTATTTATTGTTCCCAACCTATAGAACAACAAGCGGAAATGATTCGTAAAATCAAACGCTACAAGGCCGGTTTCGTGCCGCCGGAAACCGTACATCCCGATACGCCAATCCGTGATTTATACGACCTGACTCGTCAGCGCGGTTACAACACCTTTCCCGTTGTAGATAAAGAAAATAAATTATTAGGTATCATCACTAAAAACGATTATGATGTGAAACCGCATGGCGATTTACCTGTTAAAAAGCGCATGGTGCCGCGTCATAAACTTACCGTTGGGGTAAATATCGATAATATCAAAGAAGCCAATAGCTTATTACGTGAAACCCACCAATCCGTTCTACCCATTGTCGATGAAAATGAGCACTTGCTTTATCTGGTCTTTCGCAAAGACATTCGCAACCATTTGGACAATCCCAATGAAATTTTGGATGAGCACAAACGCTATTTTGCCAGTGCCGCCATCAATACGCACGATTATGAGCAACGCGTACCGGCCTTGGTTGATGCCGGGGTGGATTTAGTTGCAATCGACTCGTCCGATGGGCATTCGGTCTTTCAGGCCCGAACGTTGGATTGGATACGGGAACACTATCCGCAACTGCCCGTTATCGGTGGAAATATTATCACCGAAACGGGCTTTTCTTTTTTAGTGGAGCATGGCGCCAGGGCCGTAAAAGTTGGCATGGGCGGCGGTTCCATTTGTATTACCCAGGAGCAAAAAGGTACCGGTCGAGGATTAGCCACAGCTATCATCAAAGTCGCCGAAGCTCGGGATCGTTATTTTGAAGAAACGGGGAAATACATCCCGCTTATTGCCGACGGAGGAATTGTGAGTTCCAAAGATATCGTGATCGCCCTGGCACTCGGGGCCGACTACGTTATGATGGGACGCTATTTTGCCCGTATGGACGAGTCGCCAACAGAAAAAGTAACCATTCACAATCGTGTAATGAAGCCGTACTGGGGTGAAGGCTCGGCACGGGCACGTGAATGGAAGGAAGCCCGCTATCATCAATTGATTTTTGTGGAAGGTGTTGAAGGGTTTGTGCAATATGCCGGTAAGTTGCGCGATAATTTACCGGAAACTTTAGCCAAAATTAAAGCTTCCATGTCTTCTGCCGGAGCAGCCAATATTCGCGAATTGCATGAAAAAGCCGAATTGGAAGTGGTTTCCGCACTCTCCATCCGCGAAGGCAAACCGCACGACATTTATTTGCCAGGCAGTGAAAACGATTACACCTCTATCGATTGGGGACATTAATATGGCTAATTACATTGTTTTGGGCGCCCAGTGGGGCGATGAAGGGAAAGGAAAAATTGTCGATTTACTTGCCGGTCATGCCGATCTGGTCGTTCGTTTTCAAGGCGGAGCCAATGCCGGGCATACGGTCATTAGTGGAAATCAAAAATTTGTTTTACATTTGATCCCCGGCGGAATTGTTTCCGGCAAAGCCGTTAACGTGATCGGTAACGGTTGCGTAGTCGATCCGATTACCTTTGCCGAAGAAATCGATTATCTGCGTGAAAAGGGCATTGACGTTTCACCGCAAAAACTGGTTGTATCTGCGCATGCGCATATCGTAACTCCCGTTCATAAATTCTTGGATCAAATGTTAAATAAAAAAATCGGTACCACCGGGCGCGGTATTGGCCCCGCTTACACCGATAAAGTACAACGCACGGGCATGCGGTTGGAAACGATTCTCGACGGAACATTCATTGAGTTGTTCAAACAACATGCACAACTCTATTCCCAATATGCCAAAGGAATTTACGGAGATCGGTTTATCGATTTGGATGAAGCCGTGCAACAGCTAAAACGGGCCCAAGAACGCATCAAACCATATATCGGCGATACGGTAGAAGTAATTGCCGATCATCTCAGGCGCGGCGCCAATATTCTGTACGAAGGGGCTCAGGGCTCCATGTTAGACATCGATCACGGTACTTATCCTTTCGTGACCTCTTCCTCTACAACCATCGGCGGAGCTTTTACGGGCGGTGGCGTTTATCTGCATTTCGATAAACGGATCGGCATTGTAAAAGCATACACGACACGTGTCGGTGAAGGGCCATTCCCTACGGAACTGAAAGATGAAATCGGAGAACGCTTGCGGGAAAAAGGACATGAATTCGGGGCTACAACCGGGCGCCCCAGACGTTGCGGCTGGTTGGATTTAAAGGTCGTTCGGCGTTCATCCGTAATTAACGGATTTAACTATATTTCGCTAAGTAAATTAAGTTGCCTTTCCGGGTTCGAAAGCATTAACGTAGGGGTCGACTACGACGCGAACGGGCAACCGGTTTATGAAACCTTGCCCGGGTGGCAAGAAGAAATCGAAGGCGTTACCGATTGGCAAGAGTTGCCTGCGGCCGCAAGAGATTACGTACAATTTATTGAACGCTACCTGCATATTCCGATCGGATTGGTCTCTACAGGCCCGGATCGTAAAGATGAAATATTTAGAGAGCCCCTGTGGTAAAAAAAATTGTGTTCACCCATAATTACAAAGACGGAATTTCGATGACAAAACAACAAAGTGGAATTAATATCGATTTAGGGAATCGCTGTTCGCAAATTGCTTACGGTTGGGCTAAAAAAACATTTGATTTTCGTCCAGCCTCAAGCGGGCGTCCCGTAGCCGGATTGGATGGCGCTTTTTCCAACGTATCGGATTATCATGGCCTAAAAATCGGCATTTCCTCCGACGGAATCGGTACCAAAATCGAATTGGCCGAACGGACGGGAATTTACCATACTCTGGGTTTCGATTTGATTGCGATGGTTGCCGACGATTTGGCCGCTAACGGAATGGAAACCGTCAATCTTTCCAATATTCTGGATGTCGATTTTCTGGACGACCGGGTTATCGATCAATTAATGCAGGGACTTTATGAAGCGGCAAAATTTGCACGCATTACTGTTACCGGTGGCGAAATCGCCGAGTTGGGCAATCGCATTGGAGGATGGGGTTCCGGCATGCATTTCAATTGGGGAGCGACAGGCGTGGCCATTTTACCGGCGGGTACTCAGGTGATCGACGGGCGAAACATCCGAAGCGGTGATGTACTGATCAGTTTAAAAAGTCGCGGTTTTCGCAGTAACGGATTTTCTCTTCTCCGCAAAATTATGCAGGAGAATTTCGGAGATGCCTGGCATCGCAAAAAGTACGACGATTCCGTTAGCTGGGGCGAAAAATTATTAACCCCCTCTTTGATTTACACGCCGTTTGTTATCGATTTAATTAAAGCCCATAAAATTCCTTTACACGGAATTGCACACATTACCGGCGGAGGTATCGCCGACAATTTGCGTCGTGTGCTTAAAGTTGCCGGCTTGGGCGCTCGTCTGAATTCCCTGTTTGAACCGTTGGAAGTTATGCGCAGGGTGCAGGAATTGGGATCGGTTAGCGAAGAAAAAGCTTATCAATTGTGGAACATGGGCAACGGAATGATTTTGATTGCTCCGCCTACCCATTTGGATGCTATCCTTCGTTTGGCCCGTGAAAATGGCTATCCGGCGCAAAAAGCCGGTGTAATTATCGATGAATCTAAAATTGAATTACATACGCAAGGACTGCAGCCAAAAATGCTTGTGTATCCGATTCAAGAGTCAAAATAGTAAACACCTTCAGTAAATCAATGGAACAGATTCTAATCAATTAATGAAAAGATGTAAACGGATGCCCTGAAAAACTAAAACATACGGGAAGAAATCATGTCTCAAGCGCGACATATTCAAATTCTGTTAAAAGAAGGTCTCAAAGACGTTACCGGAGAACAGATCGAACAGGATGCCCTTAAGTTTCTGAAAATACGCACGGGAAACGTGAGAAGCGGTAAAATTTATTCGGTGGTAAAGACATTGTCCGAGCAGGACTTAACCGCTTTTGCCCGAAATTCATTGTGCGATTGCATTATCCATCGCGTGTTTATTGATGACTTGTTCCGTGCGCCTGAATTTCCGACATACATTCTTGTCTCCAAATTGCCCGGGGTTACAGATGACGAAGGTGTTTCGGCTCAAAAGGCGTTGTGTGATTTCCTGAATATTCCCTTTGAATTCGGCGATCACTGGATTTTTACCCATGAAATTTACTATTTGCAAAATGAGCTCAGCGATGAGCAATTGAAAATCCTTTCTCAGGAACTATTGGGTAATCCCCTTATCAACCGTTTTGGGTACGGCCATTTTAGCGGACACATCCACTATGTTCCGGAAGTCCATATTAGTGCTCGCCCCGAAGTGAAAACCGTTAATATTTTTGTCCCCGATGCGGAGTTGGAACGCATTTCCAAAGAAATGCTTTTGGCTTTGGACTTAAATGAAATGCAAGCGATTCAAGCCTATTTTCAAAATCAATTGATTCAAAGGGAGCGCAAAGAGCATGGATTACCCGTTTTACCCACGGATTGTGAATTGGAGGTAATCGGTCAAACCTGGTCCGAACATTGTAAGCACAAAGAATTTAACGCAACCATTACATATACCGATTTGGAGAGCGGCCGCAAGAAAACGATCCATTCCTTGTTTAAAACCTATATTCGTCGTTCCACGGAAATCATTCGTGAACGCTATGAAAAGGCGGGGCACAATTGGTTATTAAAGATTTTTTCCGATAATGCCGGCGTGGTGCGTGTGGATGACAAGCGGGTGTTTGTGTGGAAAGTAGAAACGCATAATTCACCTTCGGCACTGGATCCTTACGGGGGCGCTTTGACCGGAATTGTCGGGGTTAATCGTGATCCCATGGGTACCGGTGTGGGCGGGGCCAGTCTTTTGTTCAATACCGATGTCCTGTGCTTTGGCCCGCCGGATTATCAGGGTGCCCTTTTGCCGGGTCAACTTCACCCCAGACGCATAATGACCGGCGTGGTAAAAGGCATTGAAGACGGGGGCAATAAATCGGGAATTCCGACGGTCAACGGTTCGGTGATCTTTGACGAGCGCTACCGGGGCAAGCCCCTGGTTTTTTGCGGTACGGGTGGCGTTATGCCGGCCGAAATAGACGGCAAGAATTCGTGGGACAAGCGGATCGATCCGGGTGACCGCATCATTATGGCCGGGGGACGTGTGGGCAAAGACGGCATTCACGGTGCGACGTTTTCTTCTTTGGAAATTGATGAGCACTCTCCACGATCCGCCGTACAAATCGGTTCCCCCATTACCCAAAAAAATCTTTCGGATTTTATGTTACAGGCCGTTGCTGCCGGATTGATTAAATCCTCTACAGACAACGGGGCGGGAGGGCTCTCGTCTTCCGTGGGTGAATTGGCCCAAATTACCAACGGCGCTTTAGTGCAATTGGAGAAGATCCCCTTAAAATATGCCGGTTTGCAACCGTGGGAAATTTTTATTTCCGAATCGCAGGAACGAATGACCCTGGTGGTCGAGCCCGCGAAGGAAAAGGCCCTGTTCGATTTGGCCGAAGAGTTTGAAGTGGAACTTTCGGACATAGGAGAGTTTACCGATAGCGGCTATCTGGATGTTCGTTACGGAGATCAACGCGTGGCCTATTTAGATTTGATCTTTCTGCACGAAGGGGTCCCGCAAAAGCGCATGGAAGCCGAGTGGCAGCCTCCGCATCTTGCCGAACCGATTTTACCGAAAAAGATTGATTACGGCGAAACCTTGCTAAAGCTTTTAGGCAGTTTAAATATTTGTTCTCGGGAATCCATTATTCGCCGCTACGATCATGAAGTAAAAGGTAAAACCATATTAAAGCCTTTAATGGGCGACCACGGATTTGCGCCGCAAGATGCAGCGGTGCTGCGATTGGATTTCGAATCGTATCTCGGTATTGCCATCTCCAACGGTATTTTGCCGCGCTACGGCGACATCGATCCCTACCAAATGTCCGCCGGTTCCTTTGACGAGGCGGTTCGCGGTATCATTGCCGTCGGTGGGCGCCTGCCCGACCCCGAAAATGATCCCGATATTTTTTGGTCGGTAAACGATAATTTTTGTGTGCCGGATTCTTTGTACAATCCAAACACCAATCCAGATGGCAAATTGAAACTGGCCCAATTGGTGCAAATGAACGAAGCCCTATTCGATATGGCTACCTTTTTTAATATCCCCATGACCTCCGGTAAAGACAGCATGAAAAACGACTTTATTAAAGACGGCATTAAAATTTCCGTACCGCCGACCGTATTGTATTCCATGGTGGCCAAAATCCCCGATGTACGGCAAACGGTTAGCACGGATTTCAAGCAGTCCGGTGATTTGATCTACCTGGTCGGCCACACCTACGACGAATTGGGGGCTTCGGAATTTTACAAATTATTGAACGAACTCGGTGCCAATGTACCAAAAGTGCGCAAAGAACAGGCGCGTCGCATTTATCGTAAAATGATGGTGGCCAATCAACGCCGCTGGCTCAAATCGGCTCACGATCTCTCCGATGGCGGTTTGGCCGTTGCTCTGGCCGAATCGGCTTTCGGCGGGGCAATGGGGGCGGAAATCGAATTACCGCAGAACGGACTTACCGCCGTGGCCTGGTTGTTTTCCGAATCCCATTCACGGTTTCTGGTCAGTATTGCACCCTCCGATCGGGTGGAATTTGAAAACCTGTTTGCGGATGACGCCCGGTTTTTGGGTATGGTACAAGACAATGGTTTGCTAACGGTACGTTTTAAAGAACAAACGCTACTACACATAGCCACGGACGATCTTTTACAAGCCTGGCGCACAGGGCTGGTTTTTTAAGACAAACGACAAAATAATAAAAGGGAGTTGAGAGTAAAACCAATTACGAAGTACGAAAAGGGTTTAATAGTACGGCGGTAGCCGGATTTAAACGGGCTCTGCGGCAATTTGCGAGATCTGCGCGTGAAAAACTGGGCCAAGCCCCGGACGGATTTGAAATGTCCTTTCAAGGAGACCCGTAATTGGGGACGAGGAGAAATTCCTTGGGTTATGTCAGGCCGGACTGCCCAAAATTTCGCGGGAGATTTCGCAATGACAATCCGGTATTCGCTGGAAAATCCCCATTAACTCTTAACTTTCAGCAAACAACACGGACACGATTAACCAATCATCACACATTTTGGAGAGCATGCAATGAGAGAAGTTCGGGCATTGGTGGTTACGGGTTTCGGCATCAATTGCGAGGTGGAAATGGCTGCAGCTTATCGCCTGGTCGGTGCCAAGGCGGACATCGTTCATTTGAATCGCGTGTTCAAAGAGCAGGTTTCCATTCATGACTACGATATTCTCAATTTCCCGGGCGGATTTTCTTTCGGCGACGATTTGGGCTCGGCTAAGGTTTTGAGCAATAAATTCAAATTCAAGAAAATGGCCTCGGGGCGTCATTTTATTGATGATCTGGCTCGTTTTTTGGAAGACGGACATTTTATCATCGGCGTGTGCAACGGTTTTCAAGCTTTGGTTAAAATGGGCCTTTTGCCCAATATCGGCGGTAATTTTGAACAGGAAGTAACCTTGACCCACAACGACTCCGGCAAATTCGAGGATCGCTGGGTAACCTGCGGCGTTCATCCGCAAAGCAGGACACCTTTTTTAAAAGGCCTGCACACACTGGATTTACCCGTTCGCCACGGCGAAGGGAAACTGATTATTAAAGATGATACGATCCGTCAGGCCATTCTCGAAAACAATCTAAATTGTTTAACCTATTTGGGCCCGGATGGCAAGAGTAGCGCCGAATATCCTTACAATCCCAACGGCTCGGAGCTGAATTGTGCCGGACTGACCGATATTTCAGGGCAGGTATTCGGACTGATGCCCCATCCCGAAGCCTATTTGTCGCTCTACAATCATCCCAATTGGCCCAAATTAAAATTGGAAGGTCGGTCGAACGAGGAGGGGCAGGGTTTGCACATTTTTCGGAATATTGTGGAGTACATTAAGAACACTTAGCACTTTTCGGCACGCAGTTGCCGAGTGTGAGGCAACGGTACCTCGATACGCCCCTTGGCTTTGGCGGATTTGAAGCATCAGGGGCAGGATGCGGGGCTACTCGGTAACCGTTTGGGGGTAATCCGTGAGTCTGCGGTTGCCGAGTGTTCCCGCCGCAGGCGGGAACGTATCGAGGCAACGGTACCTCGATACGCCCCTTGATTTTGCCGGATTTAAAGCTTTAGGGGCGGGATGCGGGGCTACTCGGTAACCGTTTGGGGTAATCCGTGAGTCTGCGGTTGCCGAGTGTTCCCGCCGCAGGCGGGGAGGTATCGAGGCAACGGTATCTCGATACGCATCTTGAATATGGCGGATTTGAAGCTTGGGATGGGATGCGGGGCTACTCGGTAACCGTTTGGGGGTAATCCGTGAGTCTGCGGTTGCC
>CAZHIZ010000106.1:0-11909 GCA_964532875.1 uncultured Caldithrix sp.
CTATTCAACGATTCAACTGTTCAATCATTCAACCATTCAACCGTCTTCCACTCCCATCAACCCTGTTTTTTCAACACCCCACACCTTTTATCTTTTATTCCGTATTCTCCAAAATATAGCGCGCTTTTTTTAAGCGCTTACGATTTAAGGGAGTGTCGGGGAATGTGTTTTTGCGCCGTAAAACCTCAAAGGCCAAAGCATGAGCCGGCTGCCTGCGCCCCAAGCGGCGATTGATTTCGGCCAGTCGCACGGTGCAGGCCAACCAATGAGACCGATCCTGCGGCGTGTTTTGCTCAATCAGTTTCAGCAATGCGGAATAAGTCTTCAGGGCCTGTAGGTAACGATGCGCCTTAAAATAGGTATGGGCATAAGCCCACCACATAAAAGGGCTTTGCGGGAAGGCTGTAATGCCCTCGCGGGCATAGCGTAAGGCCTCGTCGTATTTGCCGTAATCCGTTAAAATGTAAATTAGTTGATGCAGAGCCATGTAACGGCTGTCGGAAGGACTTTTCATGGCATGTTTAATATCGCGAATGCCCTCTTCCCGCTGATCGGGAACAAACGGCAGCCACAAAGCAAATTTCAATTTGGTGCTGCGCCAATATTTGTACGTTCCCAAACCCAAATAAGCCTCATACAGCGTGCTGTCGATCTCAACCGCACGTTTTAAATCGGAAACGGCTTTTAATCCGTTTTTTAACGCGCTGAACCATTGCCCTGTTTGCCCCTGAAAATAGGCCAGATATCCGTAAGCACTGCCCCGATAAAAATACAGACGGGCTACTGATGTATTCTTCCCCGACAAACGGTGTAATTTTTGATCGCTGCGCCTAATTACAAAATGCAACAAAGCGTTAAATTCCTTAGCCTGCTTTTGATTTTCATAATAATTCATTTTGGAATTCAGAACCGAGGCCAGATAAAAACAGGGGGAAAGAGCACTATCGCTTTGTGCGATCTTTTGTCGGAGTAATTGTTCGGCCTGCTCAAAACGGGCGTTAATGGTCCAATCCATAACCCGATCGACCCAGGTAGAATCCGCCAGGCTTTCGGAAGTGGACAAAAAGAAGGCAAATACGATCAACAGAAGAAATCCGTTCCCTGCATGCCGGCGATGCACACTATTTTTTAATTTCATGGGAATTGTCCGAATTAACACCTTTTAAGCCGTGTATTCTATCTTAGCGTAAAACCACGAATTTCCCGGCGGCTTCGAGACCGGCCCCTTCGAGCCGATACAAATACATTCCGGAAGGTACGCGGCGATTCCAACGATCCCTTAAATCCCAAAAAACCGTTATGGAATGGTTGGCGTAAATGGTTTTGATCTTTTGCCCGAGAATATTGTAAATAATGATCCTGGCCTGTCCCGGTACATTCATGAATTGCACCTGATCGGCCCGGCTCGTGGCAACGATTAGCGGATTTTTTTTCACAATGGTCGATGTTTTTTGCAAATCGTACTGAATATTTTCAATGGCATTCATCGTGCTATTCGTCAAAACCACGATAAGAGGGTAGCTTTGCGATTGAGAAAAATATTGGCTTCTGTTAAAGGGGACGGAAGGCTGGATTTCCCGCGTGTTCAAAATGTGACTTAAGCGTCCGGCATTGGACGGGCAGCTCACCTGAGCTTTAAATACCGACGTTTGGTCCACTAAAATGCGCACGTGACGCATGGTCAGATATTGCAAATCCGTATTCAGTTTCTGCGGATCGCGGCTGACCGGCAAATCTTTGTACAAAGCGCCGTCTTTGAAATAATGTAAGGAATCCGCATGATGGCCGCTAAAATACAACCAGTCGGCATATTGATTAAAACTTTTTTCGAACGAATCGTTGTAGCTTCGCAAGGTCAAATCGATGGCCTGCAAGGCCGGATAACGCACAATGTGTTCCCAGATTTTACGAACGATATTCACCCCGTACAGGCGGGTTAACATTTTCAGATAAAGACAGTTGGCATATTCCGTATTGCCGTCGGTGATATTAAAGGGGCGGCCATCGGCAACTCCCAAGAAGCGATTGACATATTGCACATAATCGTTAACCCCGTCGTACACGTAATCTTCCATGAAAGTCGAAGTCATTTCCATAAAAAAGCGATCGGGTAACTCGGGGAAATTGATGTTGCCGTTCCAGCGCAATTGATAGCCCAATTGGATGGCATGGTGAAATTCATGGGCGGCGGTCACTTTTAGAGCGTCCAGGCCGTTAGTGGCAAAATTGCCTCCGGCAAAATTGCTGTGTAATTCCAGATAGCTGGCGTAATTATAGCCCGGAAGTGCCGCAATGTCTTCGCCTAAATCGAAATTGGTAACCCCGTAGTAACCCATATTCGAAAAATAAACGGGATAGCTTTGCACGGGTTGCCCCGTTGAATCGGGCGGTGGCCGAAATCCCAATCGATTGATTTCCACATCCCACACATGGTCTAAAATCACGGCGGCGGAATCGATGTAATCGGGAATGCCGTTTTTCAGGCTGTCTTTGGCCGGAACTTTATTGTAACCGGTCAAATCGTAATACAGGGTAAAGTGACCGGAGGGGCTTTTTACCGAATACTGGCGCCTGGGTTTGATCAAAAGGGGTTTGGCTAATTTTTGCAGGCTGGCCGGCAAGTAAGGATAGGCCAATCGCAGCTCAAGGGCCGGCCCAAACCCGCACTTTTGACGGACGGCCTGCGGCGTTTGTTGAGTCCGTGCCTCGATGTATTGCCGAATATCGTGCAGAACATCGGCCCGGCTTAAATTAAAGAGTAAAAAAAGAATAAAAAATCCGATGCGCATCATTCGTCGTCTTTATCTTTCGATTTTTTTCGGAAAACCAACTTTAATGGAACGCCTTTAAAGCCGAATTGTTCACGCAAGCGATTTTCCAAAAACCGTTTATACCCGTCCGCTACCAGATCCGGATGATTGCAAAAAAAGACAAAAAGCGGCGGATTGGAGCGGGCCTGGGTGACATAATTGATTTTAATTTCTTTACCGCGTGTAGCCGGGGGCATGGTGGTTTTGATTAACGGTAGAAAAAACTGATTTAAATCGGCCGTAGCCAGACGCTTTTGCCGTTCAAAATAAACCTCCGTTGCCAAATCCAATACTTTGTACAAGCGTTGTTTTTCCAGAACGGAAACATAAATCTGCGGAATATAGCGCAACGTTCCCAGACGTTCGGTGTATTCCTTGGCATAATGCCCCATAGTCGTGTGATCTTTGGGAATCAGATCCCATTTGTTCAAGACCAATACGATCCCTTTTTGTTCGCGGGCGGCTTCATTTAGCAAGGTAATATCATGATGGGTAAGGCCCTCGTTCACGTCCACCATGTACAAAACCACATCGGCCCGTTGCAAACTGCGATAAGTACGCAAGTTACTGTAAAACAATACGTTTTCTTTGATGCGCTTGCGCTTTTTTAAACCGGCCGTATCGATCAACAAATAGGAACGTTTCTGATAATTCAAAAGGGAATCCACAGGATCGCGGGTTGTACCCGGAATATCGGTCACAATAGCCCGCGGTTGGGCCAAAAGCGTATTGACAAAGGACGACTTGCCCACGTTTTCCCGACCGATAATGGCCAGTTTAATGGCGCCTGCTTCGTCGTCTTTGGCTTGCAGGGGCTGAACCCGCCGGGCAATTTCATCTAATAAATCTCCGCTGGCCCGCCCGGTAATGGCCGAAACCGGTACGGGATCGCCCAAGCCCAAATTGTAAAATTGCCCTACTTCGTACTCGCGTTCCGGCGAATCCACTTTGTTAACCACCAATAAGGCCTGTTTGTTGCTTTGCAACAGGATGTGGGCCAATTGTTCGTCGATGTCGGTAATGCCTGTTGTCACGTCCACTACCAGCAAAACCAGATCGGCTTCTTCGACGGCAATCTCTACCTGTTCGCGTACGGCTTCATCAATTTCGGCTTGTGTTTGCGGCATGTAGCCGCCGGTATCCACAAAACCGATTTGCTGACCGTTCCATTCCACCGAATCGTAATTGCGGTCGCGGGTAACGCCCGGTTGATCGTCCACAATGGCCTTGCGTTTCCCGATCAGGCGATTAAATAAAGTGGATTTCCCCACGTTGGGTCGCCCCACAATGGCGACAATCGGTGCTCCCATTTAAATTAACTCCGTTCTCATACAACCAATCGATTGTTTCTTGGTTCGTTTTGCAGATGTTGCACAACTTCGACAAACGATTCGACCGGTTCCGTAAATACGTGACACGTTTTGTGTAATTTTTGTTCCAAATCCGCCACCGTCCAATCATCTAAAAACAATCCGTCTTCGTTCAGTACCCGCGGCGGCAGAAAAATCAAATCGCCTAAAGGCCGTTTCTTCAATTGATTGTAAATGTCTTCGCCCACCAAAAGCCCCGAAACTTCAATGGTCGTTCCGTAAAAATAATTAAAGACAGGCAGCAACTCAATCGAAATATTTTCGATGCTATTGAGCGGATCGATGATGTATTTTTTCAGATTTTCGGCGGCCAAAGTTCCGGTTACCCAGGTAATGCGTACGGGTCGTTCGATGCGTTTGGGCATGTGCGGCCAGGCGGCATCGAAGCGGTCGATCATTTCCCGGAATTCGCCGACACCGTTCTCAATCTGGTAAAACTCGTCATAATAGTCGGCAGAGGGCAAGGGTTCCTTGGCTTTAATAAAAAACTCATCCGAAAGGTAAACGAAATGAACACCCAATTTTTTAACAAAGTCCGCACGCAAACGATCGGTAAAGCGAATCATTTCCTTCAATTCCTGCGGCGTATGAATACGCAAAGGAGCCTTATGGCGCCGATGTCGGGAAATACCCACTGGAACCACGGCTACGGATTTAATTCCCGGGAAAAAACGGCTTAAATCAGTTAGCGTCTGTTCGTAAACCGCACCATCGTTAACCCCGGGTACCAAAACAATTTGAGCATGCAGCTCGATGCCGTTCCGGGTTAAAAAGGCGATCTTTTCCAATAAATGATCGTCCCGCTTAATACCCAAAAGCCACTTGCGCGTTTCCAGTTCCGTGGAATGGACAGAAATGTACAGCGGACTAAGACGCTGCTCCACAATCCGTTCCAAATCGCTTTGTTTGAGCGTGGTCATGGTCACATAGTGGCCGTACAAAAAAGAAAAACGATAATCCTCATCTTTAAAATACAGACTCTTGCGCATGCCTTTGGGATTTTGGTAGGTAAAACAAAAAACACAATTATTCCCGCAGGACATGAGCTTCATTTCTTCCAGGACCAACCCCAAATCTTCGTCCGCATCTTTTTCGATTTCGAAAATAACTTCCTCGCCGGCCTGCCTGATGTGCACTTCCAAATATTCTTCCGATTCGTAAAAGCGATAATCCAGCCGATCGCGAATGGGTTTCCCGTTAATGGCGATCAACGTGGCACCGACCTGAATTCCCAGCTCTTCGGCAATACTACCGGGCCGGATGTCTATGATTTCAACCAAAATAATAACCTCTCTAAAATTAAAAAGTTAAGCAATTTAAAGATATCGGCAGGCAAAAGCAAGTAAGTCCGCCGTCCTTGTACCACCAGCAAACAGGGCATTAAAAAAATTACAAAAAGGCCTGCAACTGGGCCTGACCGGAATGGATCACCCGGCGGAACCCGGCGTCTTTGCGCCCGATGTACGAAAAGGTAAAAACAATATTTTTAGCCACATTGTACTCCACACGTAATTGCCATTGCTGAGAAAGGCCTTGCCGCTTACCCCTGGCCATTTCAAAAGGAACAATGCGCTTAAATGGATTGTGTGTTACCGTGACATTTTGTAACGCATATTGGGCGCTTAACCTTCCCTTGCCCGGTAAGGAGTAATTTACGCGTTGTTTAAACAGCACATAATACAAACGGATGGGATAGAGCGGATTGGCATTGCTTTCGTAACCGCTTTCGCTTTCCCAGCCGATTTCCCACACGTTTTTAGGCCTGTAGGAAATGTTTTGCAAAAAATAATAACCGCTGATATCCCGGTTGCGCAAGGCGTTGGAAGCCGAGCTGCGATTTAGACGGCGCAAACGTCCTTCGCTCTGGCTGCGCAGACGCATGGTCGGTCGCCAATTAATGCGTAAGCCCAGTTCACGATTTTTACGGCGATCGTTTTCCGTCGTATTGACGAATTGATTGTTGTAATTTTGGTTGAGACGAAAACGCAGCCGAAACGAAAGACGGCGGTTGTGCTTCATGTAAAACAAATCCTGGTAAAAATTCAGCACACCGCGCACCGTGTAATTGTGTTGCAGATGCCCGGGATTCAGCAAATACACGGCGGCTTTGTTCGGATCCCGGGATTCTTCTTCCACCCGCAGGTAGGTTTCGCCGCTAAATTTCGTAAGCCAAAAATCTTTGAATTTCCGCTTGCGGCGTGTGTAACGATAGGGATCCAACCGCAGGCGCAAAGCCGTTTGCACATTGGAAACGGGTTCGAATTTACCCGTCGGCAGGATGTACAAAAGATATTTTCCCAAAGGATCGGGAACGTATTCCTTTAAATAGGGGTCGTAGCGCAAATTACCTCTTCCCTGTCCCACATCCACGTACACCTTCTCGCGCAAGGCCGTTTCTTCGGTGGAAAGACGATATTGCCAGGATAAATCAAAGGCATTGTTAAAGGCCCGATGCGTGGCATCGATTTGCGCCAAATTGGTGGAGCGATCGCGCCAGGTGGTATCCTGAACCGCAGCATCCACGTAAAATAGTTTTAAACTGTCCACTTTAATACGTTCAAAGTAGGATGAATAGTCTTTATTACGATGTAAAAAGGTAATGTTAAATGTAGTGTGGCGTACGTTCCTCAGGCCTAATTGCCATTCGTACGTACGGCTCACGGCCTGCGGCAGAAGCCGGCCGGTCTGATGAATATCGTACACGGCATCGTTGCGTTGGCGGGCACGCAGCACACTTTTAAAATGGCGAAAGCGCAGCAAACCCAAACCGATCCCGAAATCGTCAAAGCGGAAACCGCTCAAATTTTGTTGAGAGGAACGTTTGCGCCATTCGCCATGATAGGAAAATTCGGGTCGCAACTTCCAGATATCGCGTTGAATTTGAAAGCGATAGCGCTTCCATTGATCTCTCAAGTCTTGCAGGCGATTGCGGGCATCAATGTATTCGTACTTTGCAGCGCCCGAAAAACGATGGTAGCGATCCAACGTTACCTCCAGCCCCAGACGTTTGCTGGCAAAATCTTTTTGTTGAAATTGCCCCACGTCGTTTGCAATGAGCAGGGAGGTAAACGGCCGATAATGCGTTGTCAGGTGGAAGCTTAATTCCTGGGCGCCCTGGTCGGGCGAAGCATACAAATTCCAATAACGCGTAAAATCCGGTTTGCGAAAACGGTCGGCCGGACGAAAGGTCTTTTGAATAAAGCGCGTTTTGAATTGCATGTCCAATTTGCCCAGCGCTGTTTTCCGCAGATGAAGATTCAACGGCTTTAAGGTACCGGAAAACTGAAAGGCCTGCCCTTTGTTGTCTTTGTCGTCCAGCGGGGAGAAGGTATTTTGATCCAAATCGGTAATGGCGTACTCAGCCTTAAAGGTCAGGGGATTCCAGGGAGTGGCCGTCAAACGGAAATCCGCCAAATCGTGTCGGGCAGGTAAAGCGATTAAATGGATGGGCAAATAATCCCCCTTGCCCGGCCCCACCCAGCGATAAACACCTAAACGATCGCGAACGTAATCGCCGCGATGTTGGCCGAAATAGGAAAAAGAAACAGAATAGGTACCTTTGTTTTTCCCTTTAAATTTAAAAATGGAATACGTTTTCCCCTGATAAAGCGTATCGATTTTAATGTAGGTGCCCGATGAATCGCCCTTAAACGTAAAACCCGGCTCGGCCGCCTTAAAAGGATCGTCACCGGCCTGTTTTAAAATAGTTTTCTCACGCGGTGTTAAAGCCTGATTACCTTCCAGCACCTGGCCCGTATTGTCCTGCTCCCGATAGGTGCGCACGGACAAACGAATGCGATCGTGATTGAAACGATGGGTGGAAAACAGGCTGTAAACATTGCGATTGTAACTTTGCACTGCCGGGTAATATTCAAAATCCACTTCAATGCGCGAGTCGCTGGTAATCAGGCGGTGATTGGTAAAGCGTATTTGGCCGTTTCCGTATTCGATTACGTAATCGTTACTTTCGCCACGCACCATGCGTTGACCGTTTACGAAAACACGTTCCGTGCCGGCCAACACGATAATATCCCGCTCGCCGTTTTTTCCGCTTAATTGGTACGGTCCCTGATTACCTTCCTGCCCGATAAAAGAGACGTGGTGAAAAAATCCGCGCGTTGTGGCCACGGTTGCGCCTACCGTGTTGTTCTTAAAGGAACTTTGCAAGGTAAGGCCCTGCAGCTTTCGCCGGACATCGGCAAAGGTACTGCCGCGGTAATTCAGATTAAAATCGCCCACCGTACCCTGCACGTAAGGACTTTTGAATTGCACGAACACTTTGTCAATTTCGGACAGGGTTTGCGTATTGCCTTCCGGCTGAATGGGCGTGGCGGCATCGGTTAAGGCCGCAATGATCTCAATATCGTCGGAGAGCTTGCCCGAAAGCTGCACATTCAAACCCGAATTCAGCGTAAAATCCTGATTGCTGCCCACTTTAATGCCCCGCATGATGCTACCGCTGGTTTGCAAGGTGGAAGGAATACGCGCAAAGGGATTCTCCAGATGTACCGTTTTGATGCGCACCCCCTTTTGCATTCTAGCCAGACTATCCAAGGCGGACTTCACCTGTGAGGTATCGGCACGATACAAGCGAAAACGTCGCGGGAAATCGAACGGTTGGCGTTGGTAGCGGATGCGCAGAGAATCGTTGGGATGAAAGGCGCGATAGAACTCCACGGCACGACCATCGTCAAGAATGTAATCCAGCCGTTCGTTTAAAAGTTGCCGATTAAGCGTAATTTGCAAAGTGGAAGGAATTAAAAAGTGCGTGTCCGGAAAACGATAGGTGTAACGGCTGTTTTTGAGTACGATAAGCGTATCCACTTGCCAGGGGTTGCGAATGGTCAAACCCTGTGTTTGTGCCAGGGTTACATGGAATGTCATCCCGTAGAACAACAGGAGTAAACCGAAAATGCGTTGAAGAATTTTCATGGATGGCCCGTAAATTTCCCACCGATCACAAAATTTCCATCGAGAATAAAGCAGTTATTTTCAAGGGAAGAATCGGGCAAACCGCTCAAAACAATATCGCGGGGACGAACGAGTTTTTTTTGCAAAATCATTTTTAAAGGCACAACGGTGTGTAAATCGGGTTTGATCCAAAATACAGAATCAGCCCCGTCGTCGGCTAAAAAAATTCCCCAACGCTCATGGGTGGCCAGTCCGGCAGGATGCCGAAAACGTTGAGCCGTTATCGCTTTTAAGAAGGTACCGAAAAAATCAAAAACCATGACTGATTTGAGCCCGGCATCGGAAACAAGAACATAGCGATTTTGAAAGATATCCACCTGAACGGCCTCTTCCAGTTCCCCTGCACCGGATTCATAGGTCCCGAAGGAACGCTCGGGCTGCCCGTTGCGATTGAGCTTTACCACTTTTTCTTCCTGATGGTCCAGAATGAACAGATCGTTTTGGGCATTGAGAGCGCAACTAAGAACTTCCCCGAAACGGTATTCTTCCGGCCAGTTGGGATTGCTCGTCAGTTGCGCCAGAAAATTCATTTGCCGGTCGTAACGCTGTAAACGCCGATTGTTGTAATCGCTCACGTAAATATTCAAAAGCGACTTGACCCAAATATCAACGGGATAGTCGAATTGATCCGGCTCGAAACCGAATCCGCCGATGCTTTTGAGGTATTTCCCATCGGTTGTAAAAAGCTGCAAACGGTTATTGCGCGAATCCACGACAAACAACGTGCCGTCATCGGAAAGGGCAATGGCCCGGGGATCGTTGAACTTTCCCGAATCCTGGCCGGCCCCTCCGAAGCGGAAATGCTCGACGAATTGTTGAGCCGTTAAAAAGTGCGTCAAAAATAACAGCACGATCAGGCTTTTTAGCACAATGCGAATTCCTGTCCTGCACACGCTGGAGGCCATGTTAAGCTCCATTGAAAGAAACGGTTTAGTTGTTGGATTTTGTTTTAAACGGTTTTAGATCACGGAAATCTTTACCTAAAATAATACTGACCGTAGCCGAAGGATTTTGTCCCTGATAACGGGATTCGCTTTTTACTGCACGCCCCAACAGAGAACTGAGCAGCGTAAGGGAATCGGGGGCAATGCCAGTGGCCACGGCTTTGGATTGAGCAACCTGCCAAAAAACCCGTCCGTTCACGCGGTAATTCTCGCTGTTGATTACCCTAAATCCCCGTTTTTGCAAATAGTTTTTTAATTGTCTGGCAATGCCTTTTTGTCCGGCGCCGTTCAAAATCTCGATGCGAACGGGATGCAATAGGGAAGAAGCTGCTGCTTGCCGTGATAATGTTAACAAATCCGCATCATGGGGATAAAAACGCAGGGCGGCGCTAACGATGCGTTGGGCCTGTTTTTTTTGATTCGCTTTAAGCAAAGAACGTACCTTCTCCGTAATTCGGTTTTTTAAAGCAGCTTTTATGCTCAATAGCCCTTTATTGGTGGAATCGATCTTCAGGGCTTGGCTAAGCAAAGTTAAGGCGTTGTTGTCTTTGGGCAAAACCAAATGTCCTTTTTGGATTTGCTCCTGAGCCTGAGATAAAAGCGCCCCGATCATTTTAACCTGAAAGCTGTCCAAAGGAGCTTGCGAAGCGGGCTTTGCCGATTGTTGCATTTTGCTTTGGGGCTGCCCTTGGCCTTGGTTCGGCCGCTTGAGGTTAAGGTGCGAAAGAAAAACCGCAATTAATACAATTAACAAGGCGCTGATTAACGGATAGCGTAAATTGGGTTTTAGCAACGATCCGCGGGAGAAGAAACGTTTTTTCCCGGGCTTTTCCCGAACCGCAGGTTTGGAAGAAGCCGCCGTATTTTGAACATGTAGTTTGGGGAAACCCGTGCTTTGTAAAGCGCGACGCATTTCGGCACAGGTTTGAAAACGGTCGTCCGGATTTTTAGCCAGCGCTTTTAGCAAAAGATCGTTCATTTGCGGTGAAACATCGTCAATGGGTTCCGGCGCTTTGTGCAAAATACAATTGTAAACATCCCCTCTGAAAAACGGCGGGCTACCGTTCAACAAATCGTACAGAGTAGCCCCTAAGGAATAAATGTCCGATCGAATGCTCAGGCGCTTGCCGCTAACCTGCTCCGGAGACCAGTACAAAATGCTGGTCAGGCCCGAAGTATCCTGCACCAGGGTCAAGGCCTGACGAATCGGTTCGGAAATTCCGAAATCGATAAGTTTGATTTTTTTCTCGGGCATTAGCGTAATATTGGCCGGTTTCAGATCGCGATGTAAAATGTTTTGATTATGGGCATATTCCAAACCGTCCAGAATTTGTTCGGCAATCCACTTGACCTCTTCTTCGGAAAATTTGGCCGGTGCCCGTTTTGTTTTTATGGTTTTTAAAGTATGGCCGGGTACATATTCCGTTTCGATAAAGGCAAATTTACCGTCGGCATGTAAATCGTAAAAACGGGCGATGCGCGCGTGTTTTAACAAACGCACCAGATCGAAATAATCCTTGATAATTTTCAAAGCTTCGGAATCGTTGCGTACCGCCGTGGGAATAAACAGCAGTACTTTAGAGCCGCCTTCTTTGTGATCAAAAACTTTAAAGGCAAAACTATGGCTACGGCGTACCGGTTTACTCACGATTTCGAAACGGTCTTCGATACGATCCCCTAAGTGAATGATCTTTAATAGAGGATCGATGGCAAAATTGGGTGCTTTTTCCATTTTTTGCGCTCTTGATTTGTGTGTATTGCTTTCAAAAAGAGTTTATTAATTATTCGAGCAAGATTCAATCCATTTTTCAAGG
>CAZHIZ010000107.1:0-11899 GCA_964532875.1 uncultured Caldithrix sp.
TTTGTGAATGATTATACATTTTAAGAAATAAAAAATTTATTTTGACAATTATTTATTAAGTATATAATTTACTGCCTAAAATATTTGACGAGGTAAAATGATTTTACGAGACGAAGCTTATAATAAGATCGCGGACCTTATTTTTAAATTGCGCCAAAAATGTGCGCTTAAAGATGCCTATTTCATGAAATTGATCGGCATCTCCCAGTCTGAATATAATTGTTTGGTGCAGTTTTTCGATGAGGAAGCGATGGGTGTCAAAGATTTGGCGGAACGCCTGGAAATTACCCCGGGCGGTGTAACCCGCATCATCACCTCTCTGGAAAATAAGGGTTATGTGGTGCGTCGCATTTCTTTGAATGACCGCAGAAATATTAATGTCAGCTTAACGTCTCAAGGCAAAAAATTGGTCAAGAAGATGCGCAAAGCCGCCATTGATATTCACCGCGAAATTTTTGATCAAATCGATCCGCAAGAAAGAGAAAACGTGGTACGGGCCATTCAAACATTGCTTACCGCTCTGGATAATTGGCTGCGCGAACAGGCCCGGGTTTTGGAAGAATCGTAACGAAAAAAGAAAGTGAACGAGATGGAGAAAAATTCCCCTAATACGTTGATTAAAATTTTAAATGCTTTTATTGTGGCTGTTGTTCTGCTCGTTTTTTACATCGCCTGGACGCACGTAACCATTATCGGCAACCTGGTGGTGGTATTCATCACGGCTTTCATCGTTTCTTTGCTTTTTGTGCATGCGGAGCAGTTGCCGGCCTTAACGATTAAAAAAATTGTCTATTCCGTTATTTACATTTTTTACTTATTCATTTCTATCGTGCAATCCAATTTTGATGTGGCCCGCCGCGTTGTTCAACCGCGCATTCCCATTAATCCGGGCATTGTGAAGGTGAAGACCCGCTTAAAATCCAAAGTGGGACGTATGATTCTGGCCAATTCCATTACGCTGACTCCGGGTACGTTAACCGTCGAGGTGAAAGACGATTACTATTACATTCACTGGATCGATGTAACGGACATGGATGTGGAAGGTGCCACGGAAAAAATTGTTGCCGGTTTCGAGAAATATCTGGAGGTGATCTTTGGCTGAGACATTGATGCATATTGCCACGATCATTGCCATGGTGGCCGTATTGGTGGCCGGGACCCGATTCGTTCTGGGCCCCTCCGTTGCCGATCGGACGGTGGCATTGGATGTGCTTACCATTATTTCCACATCGCTCATCGTTTTTATTGCCCTGTACACCAATCGAGTAATTTATGTGGACGTGGCATTGGTTTACGGTATTTTGAGTTTTATCGGCGTGATCGCCGTTGCGCGTTATCTGGAAGGAGGGCTATGATGGAGGCTCTTCGTTTGTTCGGGGCCATTGTGGCCTTAATCGGTTCTCTGTTTTTATTTTTAGGCGCCTTGGGAATTTTACGCATGCCCGATTTGTACAATCGCATGCAAACCGGTACCAAATCGACTACGCTGGGCAGTATTCTTACCTTGTTGGGAATCGGTATTTATCACACCGATTGGTTCTTTCAATCGTTCATTTTGGTTGCCTTCATTGTGACGACCAATCCTCTTTCGTCTCATGCGCTGGCCCGTGCCGCGCACTTTGCCGGGATCCCCTTAACAAAGAAAACGGTACGGGATCGCCTGGCGGAAGACGAAGCCGCCTCCGACGAAATGCCAGGGAAGGAGGACGCTCATGAATGAGATCCTGATTATTTTGTTGGGTGTCGGCATGGTGGTGGCGGCGATTTTGGCCGTACAACTTAAAAATCTGGTTTCTGCGGCGGTAGCCGGCGGCATTGTCAGTTTGTTCGCCAGTGTGGTTTACCTGATTTTGGCCGCTCCGGATGTGGCTATGACCGAAGCCGCCATCGGTGCGGGACTTTCCACGGCCATCTTCTTGTATGCCATTAAAAAGACGCGCGAACGGGAGGTGGAAAATGATTAAACGAGCGATTGCATTAACCGTTGCGCTGTTATTGGTTTGGATGATGTGGGACATGATGGTCAATTGGAATCCGCCCAAAACTTTAAGCGGAGTGGCGCGCCAATATGTGGAGAAAGAACCGCAGCAATTGGGAGCGGTTAATGTGGTAACGGCCATCGTAGTTACCTATCGTGGTTTTGATACCTTGGGTGAAGTGACCGTGTTGTTTCTGGCGGCCACCGGGGTTGCCTTGTTATTGCGCCGTAGGGAAAAGGGAAAAAGTGATCGTAAACAGCGGCGGGCAGCCAGTGAATTTTTAGTTACGGGAACGCATTTGTTGGCTCCCTTTATTGTCATGTTCGGGGCGTACATCTTTTTGCAAGGCCATTTGTCGCCCGGTGGCGGTTTCCAGGGCGGAGCGGTTATTGCCTCGGGTGTCTTATTCCTTTTGTTGGTTTTCCCGGACTACAAGTTAAAACATACCGCCTTAAACTGGCTGGAATCCACGGCCGGTGCCAGTTACGTGCTGGTGGGAGTTTTGGGCCTGTTCCTGGCGGCCGGATTTTTGGATAACCGGATTTTACCCCTGGGGCAATACGGAGCCTTGTTAAGTGCCGGTGCCATTCCCGTTATTTACACGTTTATCGGTCTCAAAGTGGGAACGGAATTATCCGGAATCTTAGAAAATCTAAAAGAATAAATATTTGGACTGTAAAAGGTTAAGGTAAAAAAATGAAATTAATGATGGGCTTTGCGATTATTATCATGGGCATCGGAATTTGGGGCCTGTTGACGCGCCGGAATATCATTAAAATCGTATTGAGTCTCTCCATTGCGGAAACAGGACTACAGATTTTGATGATCTCCATCGGATATATTAAAGGGCGCACGGCTCCGATTCTGGATTCGGCGGTAGGTGTTGTCAATGCGGTGAATAAAGTGGTTGATCCGGTACCTCAGGCTTTGGTTCTGACGGCCATCGTCATCGGTGTTGCGGTTGATGCGCTCATGTTGTCTTATGTTATTCGTTTGTTTGCCAAGAAAAAATCATTGGACATTAGTGATTACAGGGATATGAAATGGTAGCACCTATTTATATTATTGCGATTGCCTTAGGAGGCGCGTTTCTCCTTCCGCTTTTCGAACGACTTGGGAAAACGGTTGTTAATACACTTTTTTTGTTGTTAATAACGTCGTTTGTGTTCATTTCGGCGCAATGGCTCGTCGGCTTTTTGTTCCATGGTGTTCAGCCGGTACAAATTTACACGGCCGGATTTAAACCGCCGCTGACCATCAATTTGCAGATGAGCTTGCAGGAAGCCGTCTTTCTAACCGGACTGAATCTCTTATCGCTTATGGGCGGCATTTATTTGTTGCGTCATTTAAATGCCATCGGCATCCGGGGTAAGGTTTTGTTTCTGTTGGTTACTTTGGGTATGAACGGCTTGGTGATGACACGCGATATTTTTAACCTGTTCGTGTTCATCGAAATTACTTCCATTGCCACCTATGCCTTAATCGGAATGGATTTGCGCTTAAATTCCTTGTCTGCCGGTTTCAAATATATGATCGCCGGCAGCATTGCCTCCATGTTCCTTTTGATGGGCGTTATTTTTCTGTACAGCTACAGTGGAACATTAAATATCGACGGCATGATTCACAGCGACATTTTACATTCGGGCATGAGTGTGGTGGTCATGGCCATTTTCATGGTTTTGCTTTCCTTTTTTATCGAAATGAAGCAGTTCCCGGCCAACGGCTGGGCTTTGGATGTGTATCAGGGATCGCATCCCGGAATTGCCGCCATGATCTCCGCAGGTACATCCGGCGCCATGTATTTTGCCCTCTACAAAATTTTGCCCCTGGCGCCCTCGCAGTGGTTGATGATTATTGCCGGAATGGGGCTGCTTACCTTTTTGGCTTCTAATTGGATGGGCCTGAAGCAAACCCACACCACTCGCATGCTGGGGTATTCTTCCGTGGGACAAATGGGCCTGCTGTTAATGGTTCTCGCTCTGGGCTATGCCTTGGATCCGACCTTTAAAAGCTTTAAATACATCATATTGGCTTTGTTTTTTAATCACTTTTTTGCCAAAGCCGGTTTGTACTGGCTGGCCGGTGTGGTGAAGAAAGATGCCATCAAAGATTGGGGAGTTTTGCAGGGCCGTCCCCTTTTGCAATTCCTGCTGGGGCTCTTCCTGCTCGCTTTATTGGGCTTCCCGCCTTTCGCCGGATTTTGGGGCAAGTGGTCTCTGGTCATGATTTTGGCGGCCGGGCACCATTTTTGGTGGATCGGATTTTTATTGTTGGGTTCACTGTTGGAGGCCGTGTATCTTTTACGCTGGTTCGGCTATGCCATCCGCAGAACCCCGCTTGAAGTCAGCGAACCCGTGCGGGTGGAAGGTGAGCGACATGTCTCGCTATGGACGTTTGCCTTTATTTTGCTGGGCATCGGCTATTTGTTTTCCCTGCGGGTAATGCCTAAAGGCGCCCCGCTTTATGTGCCTTTGCTCGCCGCCGCCTTTCTCTTTGTGATCGACTGGTTGCCGGCAAAATTGAAAGGCGCGGTTAGTGTTGTTTTACTGATTGCCTACGCTTTTTATTTGCTGCCCGCTTTACATGGCATCAAGTTTTATTTTGCTCTCATGTTTTTGGTCGGCGGGGCCGTCATGTTAATCGGTTCGTTGCATCGCACGAATCGTTCGGTAGGATTTTATCCGCTGGTACTTTTGATGTTGGGTGCCATGACCAATTTGCTTCTTTCCTTTACACTGGTGCAATTTTTCTTCTCCTGGGAATTGATGACCGTGGCTTCGTATCTGCTTATTTTACGGGGTAAAAAAGCCGAGGCTCCGGCCCTGTCGTATGTGGTCTTTAGTCTGGGCGGCGCCTACTTTATCTTAGCCGGATTTGCCTTTGCGCATGCCGCATTGCCCAATATCTGGAATTTAAAGGTACTGGCGGCCACCAGTGTTTATTCGCCGTGGATTTATTTGTTTGTGGCTTTGGGATTTCTGGTTAAAATTGCCGCCATCGGATTGCACATCTGGGCGCCCGGCGCGTATGCCGAATCCGAGGACGATGCCACTCCGATGATTTCCGGCATTTTGTCCAAAGCGGGCATCTTCGGATTTGTCGTGCTTTTCATGAATATGGGAACGCCTTCGTTGGCCGGTATTTCCTTAAATACGGTATTGGGCTGGCTTGGTGTATTAACCGCCTTTTTTGCCACCTTGTTCGCCGTCTTTCAGGAAGATGCCAAAAAATTGCTGGCCTATTCCAGTGTGGGGCAAGTGGGCTACATTTTGTTGGCATTGGCCGTCATGTCGCATTTGGGCTGGGCGGCCGCTTTGTGGCATACCTTAAGCCATTTGCTTTTTAAAGGATTGCTCTTCCTGGCCATTGCCGGTGTTATTTACCGCACGGGCACACGCAACATGTACGAAATGGGCGGTCTGATCAAACGCATGCCGTTTTCATTCTTTTCCGTACTCATCGGCATCATTGCTCTTTCCGGTGTGCCTCCTCTGATGGGTTTTGGCAGTAAATGGTTGTTGTACGAAGCGTTGATCGAAAAAGGCTGGTATTTGCAAACCGGTCTGGCCTTTTTTGCCAGCACCATTGCCTTTTTGTATTGCTATCGATTGATCCATGCCATCTTTTTGGGCGTTCCCAAGCCGAATCAATTAAATGTTAAGGAAGCGCCGGTTTGGCTGCTAATTCCTCAATATCTTTTGATGATTGCTATTTTCGTATTTTCAGCCAGTCCGCAATTGCTGCTAAAACCCCTGTCCACCATTATTGATCCGGTTTTCAGCAGCACGTTAAGCTGGCAAAATACAACGGTCTTTAGCTCGCTGGGCTACTGGAGCGGAACCATTACCATTGTAATCGTGGGAATTATTTTTGTGCTGCTCTTTTTCTATCAATTAATTATTATGCCGAAACACATACAAAAAGTGAAACCGTTGAACATCGTCTTTGCAGCCGAGCGCCCGGAACGTCCGGAAACCACGCATTACGCTTACCAATTTTATACACCGTACCGGCGTGCTCTGGCGCCCATTTTGAAACCGTTGGTACGCCGTTTTTGGAATGCCGTTGACGAATGGACCCACACTTTAGGCACGGTCTTACGGCAGGTGTACACGGGTAACGGTCAAACCTATGCCTTGTTTATTTTATTGTTCGGCTTAGTCCTTTACTACATCATGATTTTGGGAGTGCATTAATGGAAGCGGTACTCATAAAAATAGGATATGCTTTAGCTTCGTTATTTTTAATTTTCAATTACGGCTTATTGCTCATCGGTGTCACCATGAAAATCATAGCGCGCGTACACGGACGGATCGGCCCGCCTATCTGGCAGCCGTACATTGATATCGCCAAAAGTCTTTCCATGCGTACTTCGGTGTATCACGGTGTGATGAGCTATTTAGGCCCTATCTTTCGCTTTAGCGGAGGTATCGGTCTCTATTTGTTTATTCCCGCCGTGTTCGGATCGGTTTGGTTGCAAAATTTCAGTTTCAGCGGCGATTTGTTATTGGTTATCTATTTCATCTTTTTCGGCATGCTGGGTATGGCCCTTGGTGCCGGTGAAAACGGTCATCCCTTTTCGGCAATCGGTATCATGCGCGGTTTGGCCCAAACGACCGCCTCGGAAGTGCCCTTTGCTCTGGCCATTATTGCTCTGGCCGCTCAATACCACACGCTGTCCATCAGCGATATTGTAGCCGCACAGCAGGGTGGCATTGCCCATTGGTCCATGGTAACCAATCCCATAGCAACCATTGCCGGTATGCTGGCCTATCTGGGCATGATGATGCACTCGCCGTTTGACGTGCACATGGCACCGCAGGAAATCCCCGTCGGGCCGCCCACGGAATACAACAGCAGTTTTTTAGTCTTGCTGCAATCTAACCGTTCCGTATTTGCCGCGGCTAAATTGGTATTGTTTATGAATCTGTTTTTCGGCGGGGCAACCAATATTCTGGAAATGGTGGTCAAGACATTTCTTATTTTTGAATTTTGTGTATTTGTGGGCGTGGTATTCCCGCGCTTTAAAGTGGAACAGTCGGTACGTTGGCTGTTGCAGGTACCAACGGCTATCGGCGTTTTAGCCGTCGTTATTTATTTAGTCTGATAAACAAAACAGAAATTGGAACAGGAATCAAATGATGGACGAGAAGGAAATTAAAATAGACAAACTTCAGGCGCAGGCCGAAGAACTCGGTTTTAATCCGCAGGATTATTTTTGCGGAGAACGCCCCAAGGCGGTTACGCCCGTGGCCAATAAAATCGTGCGCCGTTTTTACAACTGGGCACAGGCGAATTCCATGTGGATTTTAGCCTTCGGCACGGGCTGCGGATCGATTGAATTGCCGCCCTTGTTTACGGCACGCTTTGATATTTCACGCTTCGGATTGTTTCCGCGGCCCACTCCGCGGCAAGCAGGAGTCTTTATCATCAGCGGCTATTTGTCGGTAAAAACCTTAAAACGCGTCATTCGCAGCTACGAACAAATGCAAAATCCCAAATTCGTTTTGGGATTGGGCAGTTGCACGGTGAACGGCGGTATGTATTTCGATAGTTACAATACCATTAATCGCCTGGATTATTATTTGCCTGTGGATGTGTACATCGCCGGTTGCATGCCGCGTCCCGAGGCCCTGATCGCCGGATTTAATAAGTTGAAAGAATTAATAAAAGCCGGCAAGGCGGAGGGTGCCAATAAATATGCCGAAAATTTCGACTGGTATCGGGCGAATCAGAAAAAAATAATCAAAGACT
This sequence comes from uncultured Caldithrix sp., assembly GCA_964532875.1. Lineage (GTDB taxonomy): Bacteria > Calditrichota > Calditrichia > Calditrichales > Calditrichaceae > Caldithrix. Next base: position 7,734 of record CAZHIZ010000107.1, read on the forward strand.
GGGATTTACCGGAATATAATTGGTAGGAAATTATGAAAGAAATATTGCAACGTTTGGACGAACGATTTTACGTACGCGAGAAAAAACAGCAGCGGCCCAATCTTTTATTTGTCACTGTGGACAAAAAAGTGGCGGTCGAAGCCGTAACCTATTTGCGGGATTACGAGGGCTTTCGGCATCTGGTCCTAATTTCGGCTGTAGATTACATTGAGCGTGATGTGTTTCAATTGACTTATCTATTGCACAACTACCGTTTGCACTGCGATATCGGCGTGCGCGTGGAAATAGATCGTGAAAATCCGGTAATGGACAGCATCCATCATCTCTGGGCGGCCGCTCAGGTTTACCAACGGGAATTAAAAGAGATGTTCGGTATCGATTTCCCGGGTTGCCCGCGTGTGAACGAATCCATGATTTTGGAGGGGTGGGATAACATTCCGCCCATGCGTAAGGATTTTGATACGAAGAAGTATTCCGAAGAAACCTATTTCCCGCGTGAAGGTCGTTTTACGCTGGATCCGATTAAACAAATGGAAGAAAAAAATTATCCCTTAGAGGCTGAGGTTAAATATGAGATCAAAAGAGTTGTCCGAGACAATCGCGATAAAAAATGAAGCTCCGAAAGAGTGGCCGAGCATTCGAACGGAATTAGACCCCTGGCAACCGGTTTGGGCCGAGCAAAAAGAATTTGATCTGGCTTCCGGCAAATATGTCAAAGTGTGGCACGGCCCGCAGCATCCGGGGGTTACCGGCAATATGGCCGTGGAGTTGACTTTGGAAGGGGATGTGATCGTCGAGGCCAAAACCCACGTGGGTTATCTGCATCGGGGGTTCGAAAAGCTGATGGAACGACGCAAATACATCCAATGTTTTCCCATTGTGTGCCGCATTTGCGTACCGGAGCCGGATGTGAATGAATACCTGCTGGCCGCCGGTGTGGAAGAATTGGCCGGTATCGAAATCCCCGAGCGGGGGGCATGGATTCGGACTTTGGTCCTGGAAATGATACGTGCCGCTTCCTTAACCATGGGACTGGGCGGTCAGGCCGGAGCATTCGGACTGGTGCCCATCGGGCAGTGGGGTGTGGCCCATCGTGATTATATTCTGGATTTGTTCGAAGAACTAACCGGGGGACGCGTTTACCACATGTACATTATTCCCGGTGGTGTGCGTCAGGATTTCCCCGATGCCGAATTTCCGCAACGGGTGGAAGCGGTGATGAATAAGTTGGAAAAATTGATTCACGATATTGAAAAGGTAATGTTTAATAATGCCGTATTTAAGGCGCGGGCCAAAGGATTGGGTTACATTCCTCCGGAATGGATTGAACCTTACGGCATTACCGGGACGACAGCCCGGGCGGCCGGGGTGCCCATTGACGTACGTAAGAACAATCCCTATTTGGTTTACGATCAATTGGACTTTGAGATGATTTTGGGCAGTGCCTCCGATGTTTACGAGCGTACTTTATTGCGTAAAGAAGAGGTTTTGAACTCCATTCGTCTGATTCGGCAAATTTTAAAGCGCATGCCCAAAGAAGGGCCGGTACGCGCAAAATTACCGAATGTGCTGCACTGGAAAATTCCCGCGGGCGAAACTTATGTTCGGGCCGAATCCGGACGCGGCGAGATGGGCTATTACATTGTCTCCGATGGTTCGGAATATCCCCGTCGTGTTCACGTGCGGGGTTCCAGTTACACCCATGCCATGTCGGTGCTGGAACGGTTAGCCGTTGGTAACAGCATTGCCGATATGGCCGGGTTAATGCCCTCGCTGCAAACCTGTCCGCCGGAAATTGAGCGGTAAACAAAATTTAAATGAAACGATGGATAATTAGAGCTGACAAAGGGAATTAACATGAGTTTAAAAGATGTACTTTCCCCGTTTTATGCCTGGAAACGCACGCTGGAAAAACCTTTTACGGTAAAAAAACCGATTGAGGAACGGGAAGGGGCCGATCGCTATAGAGGATTTCACGTAAACGATATTGAAAAATGTATCGGTTGCGGTACCTGCGAAGAAATTTGCCAGAACGAAGCCATTGATATGGTACCGGTGGATTTTATTCACGCTAAAAAAGGCGACAGCGGCCTGCGTCCGCAAATCGATTACGGGCGTTGCTGCTGGTGTGCCTTGTGTGTGGATGTGTGTCCCACCGGTTCGTTGGGGATGTCCAACGATTATATTTGGGTAACACCGGATGCCGAAGAATGGGTATTTAAACCGGGTGTGGATGAAAAAGAATGGAAGGATGACGAGAAAGGATACCGTCGCACGGATGAAGCCTGGTTGCTGGATCCGAAACTAACTCCCATGCCGGTCATGGAACCGGAAGTGCGCAAGCATACCTTTGACGAAATGGCTTTCGGGTACGAGGTGGTTATGGCCACCGAGGAAGCTTCGCGCTGTCTGGAGTGCGGCATTTGCATCGATGCCTGTCCCACGCACATGGATATTCCCGAATACATCAAAGCCATTCGCGAGAATCGGCTGGAAGACGGGCTTAAGATTTTGTACGATACTAATCCCTTTTCGGAATCTTGCGGTCGTGTGTGCACGGCTCATTGTCAGGATGTGTGCGCCCTGGGCCATAACGGAGAGCCCATTGCCATTCGGTGGCTTAAACGCTACATCACCGATCAAACGGCCGAACGGCGGAATGAAATTTTAGGTATCGGCAAGGCGCTGCCCGAAAAAGAGGGAACGGTGGGCATCATCGGTGGCGGCCCGGCCGGTTTGACGGCAGCCTTTTATCTGCGTAATTACGGGTACAAAGTGACCGTGTACGAACAGCACGACAAATTGGGCGGCATGTTGCGTTACGGCATTCCGCAATACCGCTTACCAAAAGAAATTCTGGATCGTGAAATTCAAACGATTTTAGATACCGGAGTGGATGTAAAATACAATGTAAAAGTCGGTAAAGATATCACCCTTAAGGAATTAAAAGAGCGGCACGATGCGTTGTTCATTTCGGTAGGGGCGCAAATCGGCACGCAAATGCCCATCGAAGGCATCGATACGCCGGGTGTTTTGGTCGGTCTGGAATTTTTGGATCAGATTGCCGAAGGGAAGCGACCGGATTTGGGTGAACGGGTTATGGTAGTCGGAGGCGGTAATACGGCCATGGATGTGTGCCGTTCTTCCGTACGTCTGGGTGCCAAAGAAGTGTTAGTTTTCTACCGCCGTACCGAAGCCGAGATGCCGGCCAATGACGAGGAAATTGAAGAGGCCAAGGAGGAAGGCGTAAAATTTGAATTTTTAACCGCGCCGACCAAAATCAGTAAAAAAGGCGACCGGCTGGAAATTCAATGTATCCGCATGCAATTGGGTGAACCGGATGCCACAGGCCGTCGTCGCCCGATTCCCATCGAAGGCTCGGAATTCACGGTGGAAGTGGATACCTGCATCATGGCCATCGGCCAAAAAGTGGATAGCAGCATGGCCGATCAGGCAGAGGTTAAGGCCACCCGCTGGGGGACGTTTGAAGTCGATCCCGATACGCTGCAGACCAATGTGAAAGGCATTTTTGCCGGCGGCGATTGCGAGTTGGGCCCGGATGATGCCATCCATGCCATTGCCGACGGGAAGAAGGCGGCTTATTTTATCGACAAATATATTAGCAAGCAGGGGAAGAATCACGCCGAACCTAAATAATAGGGTACATGAGACCACGGAGTAGCTTTGCTTGCATTTCGGACGGTTCCGAAAGGGAATAAAAGAACATCCCATTCAGGAAAGGATTTTATTATGAGCGAATCATTAAAAAATTTGCATTTCGACTCCATAGATGATGTGCTGGATTTTGCCGTCAGCAAAGAAGAAGAGGCTCGCGATTTTTATTTGGAGTGGGCGGAAAAGGTTAAGAGCAACAGCATTAAAAGCGTTTTAAAAGAGTTTGCCGGCGAAGAGCAAAAACACAAAGATTTGATTCTGCGCGTTAAAGCCGGTGGTACTTTTACAACCAGGCCCGGAGAAATCATTGATTTAAAAATCGGCGATTATTTTGTTACGACCCGTCCGGGTGAAGAAATGTCCTACCAGGATGCTCTGCAAGTGGCCATTCAGCGCGAGATCGGAGCACATGAATTGTATGTCTATCTTTCATCGCGAAGTACCGATCAAACCATGAAGGAGTTGTTTGACAAGTTGGCCGTGGAAGAGGC
>CAZHIZ010000108.1:0-2961 GCA_964532875.1 uncultured Caldithrix sp.
TGGGTATTTCTCACCGGCCATAACAAGCTAAGAATCATTTACAAACGCATTGAGCGGGTAGGAAATATTTTGTGCCAAAATACGGTTAATAGTATTCAATCAAACAAGCTTTGGAATGAAACTCATAACATAAAGGAATAGCAATGAGTCAAAGAAATTTGACAGAAGAAGAATTGGAACTTCAAGAGTGGCGGGAGTCGCTCCAATATGTATTGGAACACGAAGGTGCCGAGCGTGTGAAGAAGATCATGCGCGAGTTGCAGCAACAGGTTTACACATCGGGGATTAAATTACCGTTTACGGCCAATACGCCCTACATTAATACCATCCCGGTTGAGGAGCAGCCGCCTTATCCGGGCAGTCGTGAAATTGAACGACGCATTAAGAGCATTATTCGCTGGAATGCCATGGCCATGGTTGTCCGAGCGAATCGAATCGAAAATGGAATTGGTGGGCATATCTCCACCTATGCCTCGGCGGCCACATTGTACGAAGTCGGTTTCAATCATTTTTTTCGCGCTCCGGGTAAAGATTTTAGCGGCGATTTTGTGTACTTTCAGGGGCATGCCTCTCCCGGTATTTATGCCCGCGCTTTTCTGGAAGGACGCATTCCTATCGATGAACTTAAGAACTTTCGTCATGAATATCACAAAACGGCCAAAGGTTTACCCTCTTATCCGCATCCATGGTTAAAACCGGATTTCTGGCAGTTTGCCACCGTGTCCATGGGCTTGGGGCCGCTGATGGCTATTTATCAGGCACGATTTAATCGCTATCTGGAAGATCGCGGTTTAAAAAAACCGGCAGGAGAAAAAGTGTGGGCTTTTTTAGGGGATGGTGAAACAGACGAGCCGGAATCTCTGGGTGCCATTTCATTGGCCGCGCGAGAAAAGCTGGACAATCTGATTTTTGTAATTAATTGTAATCTTCAGCGTCTGGATGGCCCGGTTCGCGGTAATGGTAAAATTATTCAGGAACTGGAAACCGTTTTTCGTGGGGCCGGTTGGAATGTGATTAAAGTCATCTGGGGTAGCGACTGGGATGCCTTGCTGGCCAAAGATAAAGACGGCCTGCTGGTTAAACGCATGGGCGAAGTGGTTGATGGTGAGTACCAGAATTATGTGGTGCGCGGTGGTGCCTATTTGCGCAAACATTTTTGGGGCAAATATCCTCAACTGCTAAAACTGGTCGAACATCTTTCGGATGAGCAACTATCTAAATTACGTCTCGGCGGACATGATCCCGAAAAAGTTTACGCGGCTTACCGCGCAGCCGTTAACCACAAGGGCGCGCCCACCGTAATCCTGGCCAGAACGGTTAAGGGCTACGGAATGGGGGAAGCCGGTGAAGGTAAAAACATTACCCACCAGCAAAAGAAATTAAATGAAGACGAATTAAGGCAATTCCGATCCCGTTTTGGTATTCCGATCAATGACGAACAAATTGACGATTTACCGTTTTACAGACCGGCACCCGACAGTCCTGAAATGCGCTATTTAATGGAAAGGCGTCAGGCGCTTGGCGGCTTTATTCCCGTTAGGCGTACGAAAAGTTCGGTGCTGGTTACGCCAAAGAAAGATACTTTTGTCGAATTTTACGAGGGCACCAAGGATCGTGAAGTTTCCACAACGATGGTTTTTGTGCGCATCTTGTCTAAATTGCTTCGCGATTCGAAGATCGGCAAATTAATTGTACCCATCGTACCGGATGAAGCGCGCACTTTCGGCATGGAAGCTCTGTTTCGTCAGGTAGGCATCTACTCTCATGTGGGGCAGCTTTATCAACCGGTCGATAGTGAAAATCTGCTTTATTACAGGGAAGCAAAAGATGGACAGATTTTTGAAGAGGGGATTACGGAATCGGGTTCCATGTCTTCCTTTATCGCGGCCGGTACAGCTTATGCCAATCACGGTATTAACACCATTCCCTTTTTCATCTTTTATTCCATGTTTGGCTTGCAGCGTGTGGGAGACTTAATCTGGGCCGGCGCGGACATGCAAACGCGTGGATTTCTAATCGGCGGTACGGCCGGCCGCACCACACTGGCCGGTGAAGGTTTGCAGCATCAGGATGGTAACAGCCATTTGTTGGCTTACCCGGTTCCGAATTTAAAAGCGTATGATCCGGCCTACGCTTACGAGCTGGCCGTGATTATTGAAGACGGTTTGCGGCGTATGTATGAAAAACAGGAAAAAATCTTTTATTATATTACGGTAATGAATGAAAACTATCCGCAACCGCCCATGCCCCGTGTTAAAAACATCAAAGAGGGCATCATCAGGGGAATTTACAAGTTTCGCAGTTCCCCATTGAAAAATGCCCGCTTGCATGCTCAGTTATTGGGCAGTGGCGCTATTTTAAATCAGGTGCTTAAAGCGCAGGATTTACTGGCGGACAAATATGGTGTAGCGGCTGATGTCTGGAGTGTTACCAGTTACAAAGAATTGCATCGGGAAGCATTAACGGTTGAAAGGTACAACATGCTCCATCCGGATGATGCGCAAACACCTTTTGTTACACAGGTTCTGAAGAACAGCAAAGGTGTGTTTGTAGCTGCTTCGGATTACGTGAAGGCTCTGCCCGAATCCATTGCAAAATGGATTCCCGGGCCGCTTTTCAGTCTGGGAACCGATGGATTCGGCCGCAGTGACGGTCGGCACCATCTGCGTGAGTTTTTCGAGGTGAATGAGCGCTACATTGCCTATGCCACACTGTACATGCTCTGGAAAGAAGGCAAAGTTTCCAAAACCAATCTGAAAAAAGCGATTAAAGAATTGGATATTGATGCAGACAAACCGAATCCCATGATTAGTTAGTTGTAACGGTTTAAAGAGATTAATCAGTAAGGAAGAAAAAAATGGCGATAGAATTTAAACTACCGGAATTGGGAGAAAATATTGTATCCGGTCGGGTGGCGGCCGTTCTGGTGAAAGAAGGCGACCGGGTGGAAAAAGACCAGCC
>CAZHIZ010000108.1:3061-4634 GCA_964532875.1 uncultured Caldithrix sp.
CCATCGGTGCGCCGCTTTGCCCGCGAAATTGGTGTCGATATTAATCAGGTGCCGGGTACAGGGCCAGGCGGACGCATTTCCATTGATGACGTAAAAGCCTTCTCCAAAATGCTCAATAAACAACGTGCCCTGCAGGCGGGAGCCACAGCCGGGGTCCAGGCCGAACCTTTACCCGATTTTGAAAAGTGGGGCGCCATCGAACGACAACCCATGAGTAAAGTACGTGAAACTACGGCGCAGCATCTGAGCTATGCCTGGAGCACCATCCCGCATGTGACGCAATTCGACAAAGCGGATATTACCGATCTGGAAAATCTGCGTAAACAATATGCAGGGCAGGTGCAAAACAAAGGCGGTAAGTTAACCCTTACGGCCATTCTGCTCAAAGTGGCAGCTCAGGCACTTAAAAAATTCCCGCAGTTCAATGCCAGTGTTGACATGATTCACAAGGAAATCATCTTTAAAAAATACGTAAATATCGGCGTGGCGGTCGATACGGAGCGCGGATTGTTGGTGCCGGTCATTAAAGATGTCGATCAAAAGAGCATAACCGAACTGTCGGTGGAGTTGAGTGAACTTTCGGGGAAGGCGCGTGAACGCAAACTCGGTTTGGAAGAAATGCAGGGTGGAAATTTTTCCATTTCTAATTTAGGAGGCATTGGAGGTACGGGCTTTACCCCGGTTGTGAATGCGCCCGAAGTTGCCATTTTAGGCGTTTCGCGTTCCGAAATGCAACCCGTTTTTAAAGACGGGCAATTTGTTCCGAGATTGATTCTACCTTTGTCTCTTTCGTACGATCATCGAATCATTGATGGGGCCGATGCCGCCCGCTTTTTGCGCTGGGTTTGCCAGGCTCTGGAGCAACCGTTCCTGCTTGCCCTGTAAACAAATTACTTACGGAGAATGAAATGAGTGAAAAATTAAGAACACATTTGGCTGTAATCGGAGCCGGTCCCGGCGGGTATGCCGCCGCATTTTTAGCGGCCGATCTGGGCATGGAAGTTACGCTGATCGATCCGGCTGAAAATCCGGGAGGCGTGTGCCTGTACCGGGGGTGCATTCCTTCCAAAGCCTTACTACATGTGGCCAAATTATTAAACGAGAGTGAAGAAGCACAGCGATGGGGCGTGCGTTTTCAGAAACCGGAAATTAATCTGGAGCAATTACGCAATTGGAAAGAAGGTGTGGTGCAACGCCTGACCGGCGGATTGGGGGTACTGGTAAAGCAGAGAAAAATTAATCACATTCGAGGCACCGCTTCTTTTGCCGAGGCCAATTTGCTGAATATTGTGGCGGTCGATGGGCGTAAGTTGCAATTGGAATTTGATTACGCCATTCTGGCTACGGGTTCCAGACCGGCAAAAATACCCGCCCTTAGCATTGACAGTCCTAATGTAATGAATTCAACCGGGGCTTTAAAACTGGAAGAAATACCGGACAGGTTACTGGTGATCGGTGCCGGCTACATTGGTCTGGAAATGAGTACGGTTTACGCAGCTCTGGGCAGCGCCGTGCATGTGGTGGAGATGTTGCCCTCCATTTTGCCCGGTGCGGATAAGGATTTGAGTAATGT
>CAZHIZ010000108.1:4734-11522 GCA_964532875.1 uncultured Caldithrix sp.
ATTGGCGATGTGGCCGGCGAACCCATGTTAGCTCATAAAGCGTCGCACGAAGGCTTTGTTGCTGTGGAAGCGATTCATGGCCAAAAGGTTGCTTTTGAACCGGCGGCTATTCCGGCGGTAGTCTTTACCGACCCGGAAATCGCCTGGGCCGGTTTAACGGAAACGGAAGCCAAGAAACGGGGGCGCAAAATTGAGGTGGTACGCTTCCCCTGGGCAGCTTCCGGACGTGCTATTACCATGGACCGAACGGATGGCTTGACCAAGTTAATCGTCGATCCTGAAAACAAACGCATATTAGGTGTGGGGATTGCCGGAGCCGGCGCCGGAGAGTTGATCAGCGAGGGCCTGCTGGCCATTGAAATGGCAGCCACGGCCGAAGATCTGAAATTGACCATTCATCCGCATCCCACCCTTTCCGAAACGCTAATGGAAACCGCGGAAATGATTTTTGGTACCAGCACTCATGTGTACCGGCCGAAGAGAGGAAAGAAGTAATATTTTTACTTAGAACCTGAATTACAAAGTTGCGTTATTTCTTGACAAAATTGATTTGACGGACAAGGCGAATTCCTTTTCATGCCGTTTATCGGGATGCGTTGCAGGTGATGTTGCGTAAACACTTCGATGGAATGGCTCGCCATAATTAACCGTGTCCATTCGTGCGACGGGCTTTGCCGCGCTTCCTGTTGTTCCGGACTTTTGTTTTCACTTGCAGCTTTTTGGAAGGTGGTGAAAGAAGCTTCCGTAAAAGATCCGGACGCTTTAAGGCTATTAGTTTCTGCCGAATCCAGGCGCGATTTTCTTTTTTGTACCAGAAGAAAAATCGGTTTTGTTCGCTTTTTTCTTTTAACGTGCGGGCGCAGTAAATCGGTTCCAAGGTGTAAGGGTGGTAACCCGAATAATAAATCACCGTTGCTACCGTCATGGGGGTGGGAGTGAAATCCTGCACCTGTTCCAAATGGAAACCCAACTCTTTGGTCACGGCTGCCAATTCGGCCATGTCTTCCAAGGTGCTACCCGGATGGCTGGAGATGAAATAAGGAATGAGTTGCTGATTTAAATGAAAAGTCCGATTAAACTCATCGAATTTTTTCTTCAGCTCACGGAAAAAGGCAAAGGAAGGTTTGCGCATGATGCGTAAAACGCGATCCGAAGTGTGTTCCGGAGCCACTTTCAAGCGTCCCGGAACGTGATGCCGAACCACTTCCTTCAAATAGGCGCTTAAGGAAAATCGTTTGTCTTCTTCCCGATCGTTGTTTAAAAGTAAATCGTAACGAATGCCGCTGCTGACAAAGGCTTTTTTTACCGCCGGTAATTCCCGCACGGTCCGGTAAATATCAATCATGGGTGCATGATCGATATTCAGGTTAAAGCAAACCGTGGGATAGATGCACGAGGCACGTTTACATTGCGCACAAATTTTCAAATCAATGCCGCGCATTTGGTACATGTTGGCCGAAGGGCCGCCCAAATCGCTGATGTACCCCTTAAAGTCGGGCATCTGTGTTATTTTTTGCGCTTCTTTAATAATGGATTCTTTGGAGCGACTGGCCACGAATTTGCCCTGATGGGCTGAAATCGTGCAGAAACTGCACCCGCCGAAACACCCGCGATGCATGGTGATGGAATGGCGAATCATTTCATAGGCCGGAATGGAACCGCGCCTGGCGTATTTGGGGTGGGGCAACCGGGTGAAAGGCAAGTCGTACACCGAATCGATTTCTTTGGTGCTCATGGTGGGGAAAGGAGGATTCACCACTATTTTCTTTTCAGCCACTTCCTGCACCAAAACGGTATCGGGAATCAGTTTGTTTGATTCTTTTTCAATATATTTAAAATTTTCGGCAAATGCCTTTTTGTCCTCTAAACACCTTTCATGGGAAGCCAAATTCAGCACGTGCCATTTTTTATTTTTGGGAAGGGCATCCGTTTTGTTCAGTAAAAACGCGGTTTGCGGAACGGTTTTTAAGGATGTAAAAGGTACACCTTTTTTTAGTAGTTTCAGGATGTGTCGCAAGGGTTGTTCGCCCATGCCGTACACCAGTAAATCGGCTTGCGTTAATTGTAAAACGGAAGGCAACAAACGGTCGGACCAGTAATCGTAATGGGTTAGGCGCCGCAAAGAAGCCTCCACGCCGCCTAAAATGACCGGTACATCGGGGTAAAGCTCTTTTAGGATTTTCGTGTACACCACGGTGGCATAATCCGGGCGAAAGCCCCGTGCGCCGTTAGGCGTGTAGGCATCGTTAGAACGTAAACGTTTCCGTGCTGTGTAATGGTTAACCATGGAATCCATTACCCCGGCCGTCACGGCAAAAAATAGACGGGGTTTCCCCAGTTTTCTGAAATCCCGTAAATCGTCACGCCAGTTAGGCTGAGGAACAATGGCCACGCGCAGGCCTTCGGCTTCCATAATACGCCCGATAACGGCCGGCCCGAAGGCCGGATGATCCACGTACGCATCACCGGAAATTAAAATGACATCGAGAGCATCCCACCCCCTTTGGCGCACTTCTTTTAAAGTGGTGGGTAAAAACTTATTAAGCGATGGTTGCACCGTATTTAAAGGCATACTTAAAAAACGTTCTGACTTAAATTCGAATTTGAATATTATTAACCGTAGCAATCTAATTAAATCCCATGTCCTTCGCAATGTTATTTTAATTGTAAAAAATAAAGGCCTGGTGGGCATCAGTTATTCGTAATGGATAAAATTAAAAAAAGAGCAAGGCAATACGCCGCATTTATTTTTTAGAATTATTACATTATTTTTTAAGAAGAAACCAAATTCCTGTTTTCCCGTTGAATACAATTAAATTCTTAAAAATTAACGACGATAATGGCTAAGAAAGGAAAAACTACATGAGGTCACTATTTTGAACGTTAAAAAAATTTTAATTCGTGCATGTGTAATAGTGTTTTTACCTCTCTTTGCTCTTTTGGCCCAAAATCTGGAGAACATTCCTTCCCCAAATTATCCTTTTATTCATTACACCGTTGATGAAGGGTTACCTCAGTCCATTATTTCCAATTTAATGCAAGATACGTACGGATATGTTTGGGTTTCTACCAACGAAGGCGTGGCTAAATTTGACGGGACCCATTTTGAAGTTTACAGCAAAGATACGGGCTTTCCGTTCCGGTTGGTTACGGGTGTTGTGGAAAACAAACCGGGTGAGATGTGGGTGACGTCATTGGGAACGGGCCTTTGGCGGTTGAAGAATGATCGGGCCGAAGAAATAGTTTTCGATTCCACTCTCAAAAATTACGTGCTTAATTTTTTAGCCAAATCAAAAGATGGAGATATCCTTTTGGGCGCCGAGCCTGGCGGATTGTACGTTTTTCGCCAAGATTCGGTTGTTTTGCATCTAAAAGATCAAGACAGCACATTACAGGGAGTCGTTATTTCCGCCGCCAAAGATTCTGACGGAAACTATTGGGTGGGTACTTTTCGGAACGGTTTACAGGTATTTCACGGGCAGGAGAAAATAAAGCAATTTACCGTGGCAAACGGCTTACCGTCCAATGAAATACGTGCCATCTTACCGTTAAACGCGCATGAGGTCTGGGTTGGAACGAATAAAGGCTTATTTGTTATTGGTAATCCACAATTCACAAAACGCTGGAATCGGCTATTCCCCGAAACATTCATTTCGGCGATTTACTCTTCAGACGGTAAAAATATTTGGATTGCTCTTTCATCTAAGCCCGGTGGCGTGGTCCATGTAAAAAACGGAAAGATTGTGGAGATCCTACGGCCCAACTCGGGACTTTTCTCCAAATGTATTTTACTCGATCGTTTTGGAACATTATTTGTCGGTTCCTATCAGGGCCTATTCATCTATCCCAATCGAAATTTTGAAAACTTCGGCAAAGAAAGCGGACTGACGGATACCTACATCCGAACCATTAACGAAGATTATCACGGTCGTTTATTGGTTGCTACAAAAAACGACGGACTTTTTCGTTTACAAAACAATCGGTTTGAAAGCATCGGTCCTGTGGATTCCGTTTTTAACGGCAATTCTATTTTTACCATTAATAAAGTAAAAAACGGGGTGTGGATTGGTGCGGCACGCGGATTATTTATCTTAAAGAATGATCATTTTATTAAGACCAAACTGACCGAATTTTTTAAGGGGAAAACCGTACGGCGCATCGAACGAGTGGGTAAGCACGTTTTTATTCTCACCAGAAAACACATCTATCGTATGGTCAACGAAGATTCGGTTGTTGATCTTAGCTATAATTTGAATAAAGGGCGTTTCTCGTTGTGGGGTGTCAATGTCGACCAAAACGGCCGTTTCATGCTGGCCACAAACGGTGAGGGAATTTTGCAGTTAAAGGATACGACGTGGTCTCCCATCCAAACCCCGGATACGATTAAGCAAGTTTTTTCCGTGCGCAACGATGCACAAGGCAATCTATTCTTTGCCACGGCCAAGGGGGCTTACAAGTGGGACGGTAAACGTTTTCGTACCATATTAAAATTAAAACGTACGGTTTGGGATTTATTACCCACCCCTAAAAACGGTGTTTGGTTACTGACCAGCCGCGGATTGTACCAGGTGAATGGGGAAAAAATTAAAATTTACAATAAAGCCAAGGGCATCATTACTTCCGAATTCAACATGGGCGCTATTTTTTATCGCGGTGCAAATAATTTTTGGTTTGGCGGTGTTACCGGATTGGTTCATTTTAAGAAGAAAATTGATTATCCTGATCAGCAGCCTTTATTATACATTTCCGCTATTATTAGCAACGATACAACCATAATGTATCCGTTTCGGCGCAAAATCATTTTTAAAGCCAGTGATAATTCGATTAAAATAAAATTTCATCAGATAAATTTCGGTACTTTCCCGGAAAATACATTTGCCTATTGGTTGGAAGGTTTTAACCGGGATACGGTTTACATCAACAACCGTGAAATAAATTTTGCCAATTTTACCAATTTACGAAACGGTTCCTACACGTTTCATTTGTTTCTGGTCAATCCGGTTACTCATACTATCGGAAAAGAGACGACCATTCATTTCGTCATTTTAGCGCCCTGGTGGAAATCCGTCTGGTTTGTTTTATTGGCCATTGCAGGGGCTATCTTTCTGGTGTTTTTAATAGTTCGTTGGCGCGTATCCATTGTGGAACGAAGAAATTTATTACTCGAAAAACAGGTTCAGGAACGCACGCATGATATTCAATTAAGTTACAAATTATTGAAAAAAGAAACCGAAGAACGAAAAAAGGCTGAAATTTCCTTGTTCAAGGAACGCGAACAATTGGCCGTGACCTTAAAGTCCATTGCGGATGGAGTCATTCGAACCGATCGATCCGGTAACATCGAATTGATGAATTCTTCGGCCGAGGAAATCATCCATTCCTCATTCGAACAGATGAAGAATAAAAATCTGAATGATTTTATTGAATTGCGGGACGAAACAACCAACGAACACATCCGATTACCGGAATATATTGAAGAATTGGAAAACAGCCCGCAACCTATCAATTATTTTAATGCCGTATTAAAATCAAAGTATGCGAACGACGAAAGAATTGTCAATATCAGTTGGGCGCGTATTATTGACGAAAGCGGTAAGGAAAGCGGCTATGTATTGGTTCTTCGCGATATCAGTGTGGAACGGAGGCTGGAAAACGAAATGATGCGTTCCCAAAAACTGGAATCCATCGGTTTGCTGGCCGGCGGGATTGCCCACGATTTCAATAATATTCTGTCCGGTATTTTGGGCAATGCCCAGTTGGCCCAAATCGCTCTGGCCAATAAGAAAAATATCGACAAATACATTAAAGGAATTATCGAAGCGACTCAAAATGCAACACGTTTAACGCAGCAGTTATTAACTTTTGCCAAAGGCGGTGAACCCGTAAAGGAAATAGTGAATATTAAAGATCTTCTCATGGAAAGTGTGGAATTTGCTTTGCGGGGAACCAACGTCTCCTGCTCGTATGATGTTGACGAAGACCTCTGGGCTGTGGAAGCGGATAAAGGACAATTGAATCAGGTGATTAATAATTTGGTAATCAATGCCGTGCAGGCCATGCCGGGCGGCGGCCAATTAACCGTAACAGCGCAAAATTGTGCCTGTGATGATGCCGAAAAAAAGATCATGGAATTGGAAGGGAATCATTTTGTGAAACTGTGTTTTAAGGACACGGGGCATGGCATTCCCAAAGAAAATTTGGAGAAAATTTTCGATCCCTATTTTACGACCAAGCAAAAGGGAAGCGGGTTAGGGCTGGCCACGACATACGCCATTATTAACAAGCACGGCGGGAAAATTTCTGTGGAATCTGAATTGGGGAAGGGGACGACGTTCCGCATTTATCTGCCGGCCGTGCCTCATCACAAAATTCGTAAGCAAGACGAAGAACAGAAGCTAACTTCATGGAAAGGGGTACGCATTTTGGTGATGGATGACGAGGCTTACATTCGCGATTTGATGGGTAGTTTTTTGGAAATGCTGGATATCGAAACCGATTTTGCCGAAAACGGCACCGAGGCTATTCAAAAATACAAGGAAGCGCTTCAGTCAAATCATCCCTTTGATGCGGTTATCATGGACTTGACCATTCGCGGTGGAATGGGTGGAAAAGAAGCGGTTAAAAAGATTTTGGAGATCGATCCGCAGGCTAAGGTGATTGTGGCCAGTGGTTATTCGATGGACAGTGTACTGGCCAGTGCCGATAAATTCGGTTTTAAGGGACGATTAAGTAAGCCGTTTTCATTGGAAGAATTAAATAAAGTCCTGTCGCAGGTGTTGGCGGGGTAA